>CAMPJN010000009.1 GCA_946886875.1 uncultured Pseudomonas sp. | reverse complement strand
GCGACCCCCGGCGTGACAGGCCGGTATTCTAACCGACTGAACTACCGCTGCGCGTCGGTCGGACTTGCGTCCGAAATTTTCAAACCAATATCGCAAAGAGTGGTGGGTGATGACGGGATCGAACCGCCGACCCTCTGCTTGTAAGGCAGATGCTCTCCCAGCTGAGCTAATCACCCATCGCTTTGCGAGGCGCGCAATCTACTTGGGGGCCTAACCTAAGTCAATACTTTGCTTAAGTTTTTTCTTTCGAGGCGGGTTAATTGGGTTATCCAAAAGGCGCCAAAGCTGCACAGCGTCGGTGCCCCACCGCCGGTCACGAACCGATTTGGCGCATTACACAGCCTACAACGCCACCCGCAAGGTCAAACGCGCGGCCACCCTATTCTCTTCGCTACGATCGAGCCCGGCTTCGACAATCTGCACGCCCTGCTCTTCGAGCACGGCGAACCAACGCAACAATTGCGCGAAAGGCGCGGGCTGCAGGCTGACCTGGACCGAACCGTCGCCATCGCTGTCCATGCGCTCGACCGCCAGGCCCTGCTCGGTGGCGCTGGCCGTAACCAGGCCTTGCAGGCGCGCGGGATCGAGTTCGACCCGCGGCTTGCTGGCCAAGCTCCGGGCCAGCGGCTCTTTGGCTTGCAGATAGGCGTGCAGTGCGCGCTGCTGCTCGAATGCGCTACGCGCGGCCACCAGCTTTTGCTGGGCGGGCTGCCACAGGGCCAAATACAGGATCACCAGCAACAGAAATGCCGCCAGCAGGCTCAACGACAGACGATCACGCGGGGGCAGACCACGCCAGCGTTGCAGTAACTGGGAATTTTCCATCTGCGCGGCAAAGGGGTTCTTCAGGGCTTGCAGGCGAGTCATATTCATCCTCCGATCACCAGGCGCGCACTGACGCCAGCCGTTTCCCGGCTGGCCGAACCCATTTGCACCGCCAGACCGTTTTCTTGCAAGCGCTCACGCAGGCGTTCCAACTCGGCGAAACCCGGCGCCTGCACCTGCATGGCCAAATCACCGCGAATATCGCTGAAATCCAACTGTTCGATTTTCACCGGTGCGCCCTCGGCGATCAGCGCCTGGCTGACTTCGGCGAGCATGCCGAGCAAGCGCCCCTGACCGCTGCTGCCGCCCGCTTCCAGGTGTTGATCCAACTGCGCGCGCAGATTGACCAGCTTGCTATCCTCGGGGAACAGATCCCGATACAGCGCTTCGCTGGCCTCGGCATAGGCTTCGGCCTCGCGCTGCAGGTGCCAGCCCTGGGCCAGATTGAAGCCCCACTGCAATACCAGCCACAACCCGAGCAAACCGAGCAACGGCCGCCAGCGCTGCCAATCGGCGCCGCTTTCGCGCGCAGCGAACTCGCCTTGGGCCAGGTTGTTGCGCACGCTCTGTTGTGCCAACCATTGGTAAGCATCGTCCAGCTCGCGACTGTCATCGACCGGCTGCAAAGTCGGCTGTTGCGCCGTTCCATAGGCGACATGCGGGTGCGGACAGACCGTCGCCAGATCCGACCACTCCTCGCCATTGAGCGCCATGCGCGCTACATCCACGCCACCCAGCAACCAACGCGCGCCCAACTGCAGCAACTGGGTGCCTTCATGTGGCAGTAGGTCGGCATCCACGGCGATCATCTGGGGCGGCGTCGGGCAAAGCGCCAACCACTCTTCCAACCAGCTGCGACGCACAGCGAACACCCGGTGCCGGCCATCTTCGAGTTGCTCGCCCAGAGCCAGGTGCAATTGCTCGACGTCCTCGGCCAGCAGCTCCTCCACCGCGAACGGCAGCGCTTGACGCAGCCAGCGGGCCTTTTGCGTCGGTAAGCGCACCGCACAGGCGGTGACCACTTCGACCGGCAAAACCAGGGTCCAGGCGCCACTCAGGCCGGCAACCGCCTCGGCAAATGGCAAGGACTCGCTGCGCTCCGCCTGCACGCGCTGCACCAGCAGATCGGCGCTGACCTCGAAACAGGCGTTGGGCGGCAGAAACACACAGACTTGACTCATGGTTCGACTTCCTTGACGGGCTTCGGCGGTACGCCGCTCTGCCCCAGATCACGGGCTAGGACATACACCTTGCCATCTTTGAAACGCTGCACGGTACTGCGTAATACCTGACGGCGATCACCGACGCTGACTTCACTGATCACCTGAAAATACTGACTGCCCACGTCCAAACCCTGGTTCTCCAGCGTAAGGCCCGGCAACTGAGCGGTAAAACTCGCCACATCGGCATAACCCTGGCTGCCGCGATTGGCCACAATTCCTTCCGCCGTGCTCAGCGGCACCCCGTCGGCCAGGCTCGCCAGCACCCGGGCATCGGCGGTGTTGACATTCAAGGCGGCATCCTCCGGCAAAGCGCTGACGAACGGCAACAGCAATTGGTAATCGGCTTCAGTCATCTCCAGCAGCAGGCGCAGTTCGGACACATCGGTTATCGCGCGATTGGCCGTGCGATAAGGCGGCTGCAGCAAAAGATACTGATTATCCTCGGCACCATAGGCGCCGCTCGGTTCCTGGTCGGCATCCAGCCAATCGACCAAACGCTCGGCATATGGCGCAACGATCTGCAAACTCAGCAGCAACCGTCGGAACTGGGCCAACGCCGCTTCGTTCGGTTGGCCCTGACGCACCAGACTGTTGAGATTGAAACGCCCGCTCGGGTCCTCGATGCGCACACGCAGTTCACCGCCTTCGTCCAAGGCGAAGGGCGCCAGGGGCCGGGCCCAAGGCTCGGCCAGATGATCGACGGACGCGTTCGGATTGCCCTGGCGTAAATCCTCGCGCAACACCGCCTTGGCCAGGGTTTCGCCACCGAGGGCGTAATGCCACGCCTGACGCACATGCAATTGGTTGGCGCTACTGCGAATCGACAGCTGCTGACGGGCGATAATCCCGGCGCACACCACTGTCACCACCGCCACCACCAGCATCACGGTGATCAGCGCCATACCGCGCTGAGCTTTCATGGTGTTGGCTCCTCGGCCGCGCGCCCACCTGCCTGCTCGCCGTCATCGGGCGGCGCTTCCTCAGGCGCCTGCTCGGGCGATTGCTGGGCGCGCTTGGGCAATACGTCCGGCAAGCGCAACACGCGACGCAACTCGCCATAGCGGCGATGCTCGAGTACCAATTCCAACGCACGCGGCAGCTCGGCCTGCTGCCCTTCGCTGCCGCTATCGGTCGGCGGCCAGCTGCTGAGCCAGCTGCCTTCAGCGTCCAGATAACGCAACTCCATGCGCGTTACCCCATCGAGTACCTGCTGGATCTGCGGCTCGCTGTCCTGGGATTGATCGAGCACTTTCCAATAACGCCTTTGCCATTTTTCGCCGCTCAACTGCCAGCGCACCCGCTGCACGGTGGCACGCGGCTGCCCAAGCGGGTTACGCCATCCGGCGCGGGTCAACTCCAGGGCGACGCCGTCGATTTCCTCGCCAAGCAAGGCCGGGCGCTCCTCGCCGAAAGGATCGCGCGCCGGACGCGCCGCGATCTGCAGAACGTCGCGTTCGAACGCGGCAATGCCGCGCACCAATTCGCGTAACTGCAATTCATGGGCACGGGTGGTCGCGTCGGTCTTCAGCACGCTGTCGAGCATGCGGTAGGTGGCCAACCCCAGAAGCGCGAATATCGCGATGGCGATCAGCAACTCCAATAGGGTAAAGCCGCCCATGGGCCTGGCCATCGCCCGCTTCATTGTGCCGCTCCGAGAAAGCCGCTGAGGCTGACCACCGCCCGCTCGCGCAGATCGCCGCTGAGCCCGCGCTCAGGCCGCGGCGCAACCCATAGAGTGACCCGACGCATGCTCGGCTCGCTGGTCGCCTCGATCTCGCTCTGCCATTGCCAGCGCCGCCCGGCGAACTCCAACTCGCCCTGATCGCGTCCATCACCTGGCGGTGCCTCGGCTAACTGCAGTTCGGTCAAACGGTTATCGGCGATCCACATGGCCAGGGTCTTGTCTTCCAGCCGGGCGGCGGTTTGCAGACTGCGCCCGCTGGCGGTCAGCACGCTGGCGGCGACCAGAGCGAAGATCGCCAGGGCAACCAGCACTTCGAGCAGGGTGAAACCGCGCGCCTGTTTCATCCGGAGCGGCCCTGCTGTTCATCCAGTTCGACCCTGGGCAGGCGAAAGCCATCACTGGATAGCGATAAACCCATGCCGCCCTTACGGCGTTCGCTCAGGCGCAGACGAAACGGGCTCAGCTCACCGCTGGAGAGCATCAACAACTGCGGTAGTTTGCCTGCGGCGCCGCTCTGCTCGCCCGAGGGCTGCGGCAGTTTCAGCGCTTCACCTTCCAGTTCAACACTCAACTCGGCCCAGCCGGGCAGGCTGTGGGGTTTGTCATCAAGGGCATCCCACCGCGCCGACTGCGGGTCATAACGCAACACTTGGTAGGCTTCGTTGGTCAGGTACAAACCGTATTCGCGGTTATCCAACACCGCCTCCTCGGCCAAGACGCCGATCAGGCCAGCCAGGCGCTCAGCCTCGTTACGCAGCTCGCGGGAGGGCCCGGCGATGCCGATACTGAGGGTGGCGATACCGATCAGGCTGCCAAGAATCACCAGCACCACGAGCAACTCGATCAGGGTGAAACCGCGGGGCTGGCGCATCTTCGCTTACAGGTCCCAGTTACCGATATCGGCATCCTGATCGCTACCGCCTTCCTTGCCGTCGGCGCCCAGCGAATAGAGGTCGAACTGGCCTTTGGTGCCCGGCGCCAGGTATTGGTAGACGTTGCCCCAGGGATCGATCGGCAGGCGCTTGAGGTAACCGTCCTTGTTCCAGTTCTTCGGTTGCGGATTGCCGGAAGGCTTTTTCACCAGGGCTTCCAGGCCCTGCTGGGTGCTCGGGTAGTTGTGATTGTCCAGCTTGTACATGTCGAGCGCGGCGGCTACCGCCTTGATATCGCCCTTGGCCACGGTGACCTTGGCCTGATCCGGCCGGCTCATCACCTGCGGCACCACCAAGGCGGCGAGAATGCCGAGGATGACCACCACCACCATGATTTCGATAAGTGTGAAGCCCGTTTGACGCTTGTTCACCTAATTACCCCACCAACTGATTGAGAGACAGAATGGGCATCAGGATGGCCAAGACGATGACCAACACCACTACCCCCATAAAAACCAACATAAACGGCTCGAACAGCCCTACCAGTAAAGACACCTGGGCGCCGAGGTCGTTTTCCTGATTGCGCGCGGTGCGCGCAAGCATTTGATCCAGCTCGCCGGAACGCTCGCCGCTGGCGATCATGTGCATCATCATCGGCGGGAACTGACCACTGGCCTCCAGCGCGCGAGTCAGGCTGCCGCCTTCGCGAACCTTCTGCGCGGCGATCACCACCTCGGCACGAATCACCCGGTTGACGATCACCTCGGCGCCAATGCCCAGGGCTTCGACCAGCGGCACGCCGCTCTGGGTCAGAATCGCCAGAGTCGAAGCGAAACGCGCACAATCAGTGGCGCGAATCAGCTTGCCGACCAAGGGTACGCGCAGCAAAAAGCGATGCCAGCGCAACTTCAGCGCATCGTCGCGCAAGGCGAAGCGCATGGCGAAAAAGCCCAGCACGGCAAAAATCACCGCCAGCCAGCCCCAGCTCTTCACCCATTCGCTCAAGGCGATCAGGCCGCGAGTCAACGCCGGCAAGGTTTGTCCGGAATCGACGAACACCCGCACGATATCCGGCACCACATAGCCGAGCAGAAAGCCGACAATCAGCAGCGAGGCGCACATCAGGATCATCGGATAAAGCAAAGCCAGCTGGATCTTCTGCCGCGACTGCTGGCGCTGTTCGGTGTAATCGGCCAACTGCTCCAATACCGGCCCCAGGTGCCCTGCATGCTCGCCCGCCGCCACAGTGGCGCGGTACAGCTCGGGAAAGGCGGCAGGAAATTCCTTGAGACTGCCGGCCAGATCATGACCTTCCAGCACCCGCGCACGCACGGCGAGCAGCATGCTCTGGATGCGCGGCGTGCCGGCCTGGGCCGCGGCAGCGCGTAGCGCTTCCTCGATTGGCAGCGCGGCTTGTACCAGGGTCGCCAACTGCCGGGTCAACAACGCCAGATCGCGCGCCGACAGCCCCCGGGTAAAACTGAAATGCCCGCCGCCACTGGCGTTTTCGCGGGTGCGCGTGGCTTTGACATCCAGCGGCGCCAGTTGCCGTTCGCGCAGAATCTGCCGCACCTGGCGCGCACTATCAGCCTCCAGCACGCCTTTCTGCTGGCGGCCTTTGCCGTCGAGGGCGAGGTATTCGAAAGCGGCCATTACTCTTCTCGCGTCACGCGCAATACTTCCTCGACCGTGGTCGCCCCTTCCAACACCTTGCGCCGGCCGTCCTCACGGATGCTCGGACCGAGGGTGCGGGCGTGGCGGGTCATATCCTGCTCGGAGGCAGCGTTGTGAATCAGGGTACGCAGGTGGTCATCGAACACCACCAGTTCGTAAATACCGGTTCGGCCCTTGTAGCCCTGGTGATGGCATTCGCTGCAACCACGGGCGTGATATAGGGTCGGCGGTTGCGCGAACGGCACGCCGAGCAACTTGCACTCGGCTTCGTCGGCCTCGTAGGCCTCTTTGCAGTGCGGGCAGAGCACGCGAATCAAGCGCTGGGCCAGAACCCCGAGCAGGGACGACGACAGCAGAAAGGGTTCGATGCCCATGTCCACCAGGCGAGTGATGGCGCCAATAGCGCTGTTGGTGTGCAGCGTCGAGAGCACCAGGTGACCGGTTAAGGAAGCCTGTACGGCGATTTCGGCGGTTTCCTTGTCGCGGATTTCACCAACCATCACCACGTCCGGGTCCTGACGCAAGATGGCGCGCAAGCCGCGGGCGAAGGTCATGTCGACCTTGGGATTGACCTGGGTTTGGCCGATGCCTTCGAGGTGGTATTCGATCGGGTCTTCGACGGTGAGAATATTGCGGGTGCGGTCATTCAGGCTGACCAGGCTGGCGTACAGGGTGGTGGTCTTACCGGAACCCGTGGGGCCGGTGACCAGCAGAATGCCGTGGGGCTTGCGCACCGTCTCTTCCATTATCTGGCGGTCTCGGGCGCTCATGCCCAGGTGCTGCAAGTTCAGACGCCCGGCCTGCTTGTCGAGCAGGCGCAACACCACCCGCTCACCGTTGGCCGATGGCAGTGTGGATACGCGGATATCCACCTCGCGTCCGCCGACCTTGAGGGAAATCCGGCCATCCTGGGGGATGCGCTTCTCGGCGATATCCAGGCGCGCCATAACCTTGATCCGCGACACCAGCAACGCTGCCAATTCGCGCTTCGGTTCGAGTACTTCACGCAGCACGCCATCCACGCGGAAACGCACCACCAGGCGTTTCTCGAAGGTTTCCAAGTGAATATCCGAGGCGTCTTCCTTGATCGCTTCGCCGAGGATGGCGTTGATCAAGCGGATGATAGGCGCGTCGTCTTCCTGCTCCAGCAGGTCCTCGGTCTCCGGCACCTGCTCGGCCAATGCCGCCAAATCCAGGCTACCGCCCAGGCCCTCGGCCAGTTGCATAGCCCCCGACTCATGCTGATAAGCCTTGGCCAGGGCCTGCTCGAAGGCATCGACGGTCAAAGCCCGCAATGGCAGCTGGCGGCCAATGAAACGCTGCGCTTCGGCCAGCGCCACCAACTCGACTTGCGGACGATGGGCGAGGCACGGCGGCAGCGCATCGATCAGCAACACCACCCCGTGACGCTTGGCGAAACTGAACGGCAGACGCCGCAAGCTAGCGGGCGCGGCCAGCATCGCATTCAGTTCTAGGTGTTCGGTGGAGGAAGACATAAGCGGGGTCCAAACGAAAGAGGCAGGCCAGGAAAGCGGTAGACATACTAACCGCGAAAGAGTTTTTAAGCGCAGCCACCCAGACGGGTCAACTGGCTTTTCGAGCAGTTGATCGCAGAACCGTGCCAGTTCGATAGTGTTTCCGTTGCACGTCACTGGGGCAATTCCACTCACCGCCCCAGCATCGCAGCGTACCTGTAGCGACCCGATGTTCGAGCGCTCAACAACAACCGATGCGATGACTGGTCAGTCATCTGCACTATCCGATTTTTTGATTCGCCAGCAAAAATCGACCATCTCGCAATATCGGAAAAAAGTGCGCGACTTTCGCCTGCAAACCGGCAATAGCTATAAGCCATTGACATTGCCTACAGGCGTTTCAGCAGAGGCTACGCGCCTGGCGTGGCGAAGATGCCGATAAACGCGGTCATCCGTAACCCGCACAAGCAAGAGGCCGGCAATGGAGAATCGAACGGAATTATCCGCATATGATCCAATGCGCGCGGGACACTTGAGTCGACGCACAAATCTTCCGTCGATGCGGTATGTCACCCATACAGGGGCTGTCAAACGCGCATCAACTGTCTATGATCAGCTCGCGTTTGACGTTACAGAACAATAATTTCGGAGTGAAACCTTGCCCCTTTTGGCAGCACAACGCTGGTTGCACACCCACGTAACCACTCTGGTCGCGGTCGCGCTGATTCTGCTCATGAGCATCAGCCTGGCCTGGCAAACCGCCGACTGGCTGCGCTCGTTGCGCGCCCCTGCGCTTGTAGAGGGACAGAACGTGCAACTGCAACCCAGCGTCGCCTCCCGGCAAAATCTCGACCAGTTGTTCGGCGATAGCCGGCAGAACGATGACGGCCCGGTGCCCGCCACCCAACTGAACCTGACCTTACTGGGCAGTTTCGTGAATGCCGACCCTGAACGTTCCAGCGCCATTATTCGCCGCGAAGGCAGCGAGCCACAGCGTTATGGCGTCGATAGCGAAGTCGCCAATGGCGTGCGCTTGTCGGCGGTTTACCCGGATAGGGTCGAGCTGTTGCGCAACGGCAAAAGAGAGAGCCTGACCTTTCCGCAACGCCAAGGCAGCGACGAACAAACCATGTACACCCCCTCCTATGACGCGCAGAGTTCGGTCGACGAACTGAATCAGTTGGAAGCCGACAATCTCGAGCAATTGCGTGAACGCATGGATGCCTTGAGACAGCAAATGGAAGCCTCTGGCACCGAGCCGATAGAGGATGAGCCCACCGATCAGACTGATCAGACTATGGAAAGCGACTGACCCATGTTCCCGAAACTTTCTAACCTCACCTTTGCCCTGTTTGCCGCTGGTCTTATCGCCGCCCCGCTGCCGCTGAGCGCCGCGATCACGGCTGCTACTCCCAGCAGCAGTCAGCAAGAGGAAACCTGGACGATCAATCTGAAGGGCGCCGATATCCGCGAGTTCATCGACCAGATCGCACAGATCAGCGGCGAAACCTTCGTGGTCGATCCTCGGGTGAAAGGCCAGGTGAACGTGGTCTCGAACACCCCGCTAACACTGAGCGAGGTCTATCAGCTGTTTCTTTCGGTGATGGCCACTCATGGCTTCAGCGTTATCACCCAGGGCGATCAAGCGCGCATCGTGCCCAACGCCGAGGCCAAGGCGGATGCCGGCAGCGGCGGCCTCGCCGCACCTGACCGCCTGGAAACCCGCTTGATTCAGGTGCAGCACGGCTCGGCGACGGAGTTGATCCCACTGTTACGCCCGCTGGTACCGCAATATGGTCATTTGGCCGCCGTGACCTCGGCCAATGCCATCATCATCAGCGACCGCGCCGCCAATATCGAGCGCATCGAAGACCTGTTGCGTCAGCTCGATCAGAAAGGTCAGAACGATTACAGCGTGCTCAATCTGCAGCATGCCTGGGTGATGGATACCGCCGAGGTACTGAAGAACGCCATGGAGCGTGGCCAGGCCAAAGGCGCTTCGAGCACGCAGGTAATTGCCGATGCCCGCACCAATCGCCTGATCATTCTTGGTCCGCCGGCCGCCCGGTCCAAAATGCTGGCCCTGGCAAAGTCGCTGGACACCCCGACCAGCCGCTCGGCCAACACCCGGGTTATTCGCCTGCGGCACAACGATGCCAAGGCCCTGGCCGAAACCCTGGGCGAAATTTCCGAGGGCCTGAAAACCCAGGAAGGCGGCGAAGCGGGAACCGCACCCCAGCAAAATATCCTGATTCGCGCCGACGAAAGCCTCAACGCCCTGGTACTGCTGGCACCGCCGGATCTGGTCGCGACCCTGGAAGACATCGTGCGCCAACTCGACGTACCGCGCGCTCAGGTGATGGTAGAAGCCGCCATCGTCGAAATATCGGGCGATGTCAGCGACGCCCTTGGCGTGCAATGGGCGATTGACGCCCGCGGCGACCGCGGCGGTTTGGGCGGGGTGAATTTCGCCAATACCGGGCTTTCGGTCGGTACTGTGCTGCAAGCCATGCAGAACAGCGGCAACGATACCGAAAACGGCGACTCGATCAATCTGCCGGACGGCGCCATCATCGGCCTGGGCACCGACAGCTTCGGCGTGTTGATCACCGCGCTGTCGTCCAACACCAAGAGCAACCTGCTGTCCACGCCCAGTTTGCTGACCCTGGATCACCAGGAAGCGGAAATCCTGGTCGGGCAGAACGTGCCCTTCCAGACCGGATCCTTTACCACCAGCGCCTCGGGGGCGGACAACCCCTTCACCACCATCGAGCGCCAGGACATCGGCGTGACCCTTAAAGTCACCCCACACATCAACGATGGCGCCAGCCTGCGCCTGGAAATCGAACAGGAAATCTCCTCCATCGCCCCGACCACCCAAGGGGTCAATGCGGTGGATCTGATCACCAACAAGCGCTCGATCAAAAGCACCATCCTCGCGGAAAATGGCCAGGTAATAGTGCTCGGCGGACTGATCCAGGACGACGTCACCCAGACCCATTCGAAGGTGCCGCTGCTGGGGGATATTCCGTTGCTGGGCAAGCTGTTCCGCTCGACCAAGGACAGCCGGGTCAAACGCAACCTGATGGTCTTCCTGCGCCCGACGGTGATCCGCGATGCAGCGGGCATGGCCGCGCTGTCCGGGCAGAAGTACAGCGACATCCGCGTGCTCGGCAATGTCCGCAGCGACTACACGCCGGGTGTCCTGCCGAGCGATCCGACCAAGCTGTTCGATTCGAGCGATACCGGCACCCCGGAAGAGCCGGCCATCGACCTGCGCCCCTAAAGCCGGACCGCAGACAACAAAAAGCCTCGGTTCTCACCGAGGCTTTTTGTTTACCCGTAGCGCTTAGAGCGCAGCCAGGCCCCGCGTCAGGTCGGCCTTGAGATCGGCGAGATCTTCCAGACCAACCGCGACACGGATCAGGTTATCGCGAATCCCGGCGCTGGCTCGCTCGGCGGGCGACAGCCGACCGTGGGAGGTGGTCGCCGGGTGGGCGATGGTGGTTTTGGTGTCGCCCAGGTTGGTGGTGATGGAAATCACCCGGGTGGCGTCGATAAAGCGCCAAGCCGCTTCCTTACCGCCCGCGACCTCGAAACTGACCACGGCGCCAAAGGCGCTCTGCTGCCGCTTGGCCAGCTCATGCTGCGGATGACTGGGCAGACCGGCGTAATAAACATGCTCGACACCCGGCTGCCGCTCCAGCCACTCGGCCAATTGCTGGGCGCTGGCGCAGTGGGCCTGCATGCGGATGCGCAAGGTTTCCAGGCCCTTGAGAAAGATCCAGGCATTGAACGGGCTGAGGGTCGGCCCGGCGGTGCGCAGAAAACCGACCAGCTCCTTCATCAAGTCCGCCTTGCCGGCGACCACGCCACCCATGCTGCGGCCCTGACCGTCGATGTACTTGGTCGCCGAGTGCATGACCAGATCCGCACCGAGCTTCAGCGGCTGCTGCAGCGCCGGGGTACAGAAGCAATTGTCCACCGCCAGCAGGGCGCCTTTGGCGTGGGCGATATCAGCCAATGCTGCAATGTCGACCAGCTCGGCCAGCGGGTTGGACGGCGACTCGACGAACAGCAACTTGGTGTTGGGCTTGCAGGCATCCGCCCAGGCTCGCAGGTCCGCAAGGGGCACATAGTCGACCTGAACACCGAAGCGTTTGAGGTACTTCTCGAACAGGCTGATGGTCGAACCGAAGACACTACGCGACACCAGTACATGATCGCCGGCGCTGCACAGGCTCATGACCATGGCCAGAATCGCCGACATGCCCGAAGAGGTGGCAACCGCCTGCTCGGCACCTTCCAGGGCGGCGATACGCTCTTCGAAGGCCCGCACAGTCGGATTGGTATAGCGCGAATAGACGTTGCCCGGCACCTCGCCGGCAAAGCGCGCCGCGGCATCGGCGGCGGTGCGGAACACGTAGCTGGAAGTCGGGTAAATCGCCTCGCTGTGCTCGCCTTCAGGCGAGCGGTGCTGACCGGCGCGTACCGCCAGGGTATCGAAACCCACGCCGTCCAGATCGCTATCAAGGCGCCCTGCTTGCCACTCTTGCGTCATCTTTCCACCTCATACCGTAGCCCGGATGCAATCCGGGGCGATTCCTTCGATAACGTCCCCGGATTGCATCCGGGCTACAGGCTTAGTTGTTATACAAATCGATGATTGCGCTGACCGCCTGGGACTTGACCTTGGTGGCGTCGTTGCGTGCCTGTTCGATCTTGTTCAGGTAGTGCTCGTCGATATCGCCGGTGACATATTTACCGTCGAATACCGCGCAGTCGAAGGCATCGATTTTTACCTTGCCGCCACCGACGGCCTCGATCAGGTCGGGCAGATCCTGATACACCAGCCAGTCGGCGCCGATCAGCTCGGCGACTTGTTCGGTGCTACGGTTATGCGCAATCAGTTCGTGGGCGCTGGGCATATCGATGCCATACACATTCGGGTAACGCACCGCCGGCGCCGCCGAGCAGAAATACACATTCTTCGCCCCGGCTTCGCGGGCCATCTGGATGATCTGCTTACAGGTGGTGCCGCGCACGATGGAGTCGTCCACCAGCATCACGTTCTTGCCGCGGAACTCCAGTTCGATGGCGTTGAGCTTCTGCCGCACGGATTTCTTCCGCGCCGCCTGGCCGGGCATGATGAAGGTGCGACCGATATAGCGGTTCTTGACGAAACCTTCGCGGAACTTCACGCCTAGGTGGTTGGCCAACTCCAGCGCCGAGGTACGGCTGGTATCGGGAATCGGGATGACCACGTCGATGTCATGGTTCGGCCGCTCGCGCAAAATCTTATCGGCGAGCTTCTCACCCATGCGCAGACGCGCCTTGTACACCGAAACGCCGTCCATGATCGAGTCGGGACGAGCCAGATAGACGTGTTCGAAGATGCACGGCGAAAAATGCGGGTTGCTTGCGCACTGGCGGGTCGAAAGCTTGCCGTCCTCGGTGATGTAGACCGCCTCGCCCGGCGCCAGATCGCGGATCAAGGTGAAGCCCAGCACGTCTAGGGACACGCTTTCCGAGGCGATCATATATTCCACACCTTCGTCGGTATGGCGCTGACCGAAAACGATCGGGCGAATACCGTGGGGGTCGCGGAAACCGACGATGCCGTAACCGGTGATCATTGCCACCACCGCGTAACCGCCGATGCAGCGCTGATGCACCTGGCTGACCGCGGCGAACACGTCTTCCTCGGTCGGCTGCAGCTTGCCGCGCTGGGCCAACTCATGGGCGAACACGTTGAGCAGCACTTCGGAGTCGGAGTTGGTGTTGACATGACGTAGATCGGACTCGTAGATCTCCTTGGCCAGCTGTTCGACGTTGGTCAGGTTGCCGTTGTGCGCCAGAGTGATGCCGTAAGGCGAGTTGACGTAGAACGGCTGCGCTTCAGCCGAGCTGGAGCTGCCAGCGGTCGGATAGCGCACATGGCCAATGCCCATATGGCCAACCAGGCGCTGCATATGGCGTTGATGGAACACATCGCGCACCAGGCCGTTGTCCTTACGCAGGAACAGCCGGCCATCATGACTGGTGACGATACCGGCAGCATCCTGGCCGCGGTGCTGAAGGACGGTGAGGCCGTCATACAGCGCCTGATTGACGTTCGATTTACCGACGATCCCGACAATGCCGCACATGTGACGCAACCCCTACTGAGTGGAACAGGCTAATTCTTTAACACGCTCAAGGCAGCTTGGGCCCCGAGAGCACTTCTTTAAACGGCAGTTCAGCAGGTGCGCTGATACCGCTGGCGAGCCACTGACTGGAGAGTCCCAAAATGAGATTTTTCGACCAGTCGGCAACCATCAAAAAATGTGGCAACAGCGTCGACTGCCGCCACCACGGATCTTCCTGTACGGGCGCCAAGCTAAGCAGCCCGACCAGTACTACAACCAACAACCCCCCACGGGCGGCGCCGAAAACCATGCCCAGGAAGCGATCGGTACCGGATAAACCGGTCACGCGAATCAGCTCGCCGATCAGATAGTTGATCAACGCCCCAACCAGCAGGGTCACGATAAAGAGTATGGCGCAGGCGGCTATCACGCGCGCAGAGGGTGTTTCTATCCATCCGCTGAGGTGCTGCGACAAGGCACCTCCAAACATCCAGGCAACTACACCGGCGATAATCCAGGTGAGCAACGACAAGGCTTCCTTGACGAAGCCGCGGCTCAAACTGATCAAACTCGACACGACAATGACGGCGATAATCGCCCAATCGACCCAGGTGAATGCCACGTTGCAGATTACCGACGGAGAAGGCGCTGCATTTTAACAGAGCCCCCAGCGAGGAGTAAGCAAAGGATTGGTCGGCTGTTGAAAAGCCCGGAGCAACTACTAGCGGCTAGCTGCGCTCAGGCTGAAAACGCACCACGAAACCATTGAGCTTATGCTGCCGGTTCAACTGATCGCGCAGGCGGTTGGCTTCCACACGCTCGACCAAGGGTCCGACAAATACCCGGTTCATACCATCGACGCTGCGGATGTAAGCGTTGTAACCCTGGCTGCGTAGGGTTTTCTGCAGGTTTTCCGCGCCGGAACGGCTGGACAAGCTTGCCAGCTGCACCGACCAACTGACCGGTAGGCTGTTGGCATCCAAACGGCTGGCCGGCGGCGCAGCTGCCTCGGCACTTGGCGCTACTGCTTCAGCAGCGGCCTCGCTGGCGGGCGTAGGACTAGGCACAGGCGCCTGGACTGCGGCAGTTGCCTGCTCGATGGATTCAGGCACGGGCTCGTCGGGCAGTATCTGCGGATCGGGCACTATGACCGGCTGCATTTCGATCTGGGGCATGCTCGGCGCCTGCGGCATCGCCGGAGCATCGACCGCGACCCGGCGCAGCTCGTCTTCGCGCGACAGCAGCATGGGCAGAAAGATCACCGCCAGTGCCACCAGCACCAGCGCCCCGACCATACGCTGCTTCAATCCTTTATCCAGCAAAGCCATCCTGCACGTCCCCGTTGGCATGGCAGCCCAGCCAATCCAAGGCCTCGGCCACGCAGTAAAAAGATCCGAACAGCAGAATTTCATCTTCTGCCGAAGCGCGCGCACATTGTGCCTGCAACGCCGTTGCCACATCAGCATAAACCGCCACTTGCGCGCCGCAGCCATGTAGATGAGCCCGCAGCTCCTCAGCTGGCCGGGTGCGGCCAGTGGGCAATGGCGCCACGGCCCAATCGGCCACCTCGTTCAACAGAGGCGCCACCACCCCCGGCAGGTCCTTATCGGCCAACAGACCGAATACCGCCAGACGCTTACCGGCCACCGGCCGATCAGCCAAACGCTGTGCCAGGTACTCGGCGGCATGGGGATTATGCCCAACATCGAGCAGCAACGTCAGCGACTTACCTCGCCATTGCAGAGTACGACGCTCCAAACGACCGCTCACCTTGGTACGCAACAGAGCCTCTACAAGTTGCTCGCGCTGCCAGGGCAACGCCATCAAGGCATAAGCCTGCAGGGCCAGCGCAGCATTTTCCATCGGCAAATTGAGCAACGGCAAGTTTTCCAGGCGTAACGGCTGGCCTTCGGTATTTAGCCCGTACCACTGCCAAGTCCGCCCATCGCTACTCAGATCGTAATCGCGGCCACGCAAAAACAATGGCGCATCCAACAACGCTACCTGTTGCAGTAAGGTCTGCGGCGGATCGAGATCGCCGCACAGGGCGGGCTTGCCGGCGCGATAGATACCAGCTTTTTCGTACGCCACAGATTCGCGGGTATTGCCCAGCCACTCGGCATGATCGAGACCAATGCTGGTGATGAGCGCCAAATCGGCATCGAGCAGATTGACCGCATCCAAGCGCCCGCCCAGCCCCACTTCGAGAATCACCGCATCCAGGCCGGCGCGCTGAAACAACCAGAAAGCCGCCAGGGTGCCCATTTCGAAATAGGTCAGGGAGATTTCGCCACGCACCGCCTCGACTGCGGCGAACGCCTCGCACAGCGCCGCGTCTGAGGCTTCGCGGCCGTCGATCTGCACGCGTTCGTTGTAACGCCGCAGATGGGGCGAGCTGTATACCCCGACACGAAGCCCTTGCGCTTGCAGCAAGGCGGCGAGGAAGGCGCAGGTCGAGCCCTTGCCGTTGGTACCTGAAACCGTCACCACTCGTGGCGCGATTCGTCCCAGCCCCATACGCTGGGCCACTGCCCTGGAGCGCTCCAACCCCATCTCGATTGCCGATGGATGAAGCTGCTCCAGATAGGCCAACCAATCGGCCAGGGTGCGTTCGGTCATGCAGTGACCGGTAACGCAACGGGTGAAGGCAAGCGCATCAACTGCGCCAGCAACCGGGCCAGACGCGGACGCAGCTCTTCACGATGAATGATCATATCGATGGCCCCATGCTCGAGCAGAAACTCGCTGCGCTGGAAGCCTTCCGGCAGTTTTTCCCGCACGGTCTGTTCGATTACTCGCGGGCCGGCGAAACCGATCAACGCACGCGGCTCGGCGACTATTACGTCACCCAGCATCGCCAGGCTGGCAGACACACCGCCGTAAACCGGATCGGTCAGTACCGAGATAAAGGGCACGCCCTCCTCGCGCAAGCGCGCCAATACCGCGGAGGTCTTGGCCATTTGCATCAAGGAGATCAGGGCTTCTTGCATACGTGCGCCACCGGAAGCGGAGAAACATACCAGCGGGCAACGCTGCTCCAGCGCCACGTTGGCGGCCCGCACGAAGCGCTCGCCGACGATTGCCCCCATCGAGCCGCCCATAAAGGAAAACTCGAACGCACAGGCGACCACAGGCATGCTTTCCAGGGTGCCGCGTATGGCAATCAAGGCGTCTTTCTCGCCGGTCTGCTTTTGCGCAGCGCTCAAACGGTCTTTGTACTTCTTGCCATCACGAAACTTCAAACGATCGACCGGCTCCAGATCGGCACCGATCTCCTCGCGCCCGTCGGCATCGAGAAAAATATCCAGACGCGAGCGTGCATTGATGCGCATGTGGTGGTTGCACTTGGGGCAAACATCCAGCGTCTTAACCAGCTCCGGCTTATACAGCACCGCGTCGCAGGACGGACACTTGTGCCAAAGCCCCTCGGGCACCGAACTCTTCTGCACCTCGGAACGCATGATCGAAGGGATCAGCTTGTCTACCAACCAGTTGCTCATGCTCTTCACTCTCCAAAGCAGTAGGCCCGAATAGGCCGGCGGCGCGAAGCCTTACCGGCATATCCAAGCGAATTCATAGGTGCAGTTCAACAGGGGCCGGCCTTTTCACGTACCCGCCACCTCGGTCTCGACTGCCACAGGCCAGCTCCTGTGCAACAGGATTATGGACGGCCAAGCAGAGGGCGCCGTCACATCGCCCGCCCAGCATGCTCAGTCGCCTTTGACTGCGCGCATGAAAGCTCGAATTTTTTCGCTGTCCTTGATGCCCTTGCTCGCCTCGACGCCGCCACTGACATCCACCGCATAAGGCCGTACCTGCTCGATGGCGTCGCGTACATTCTCTGCGGTCAAACCGCCGGCGAGGATAATCGGCCGCTTCAGACCCCGCGGCACCAGGGACCAATCGAAAGCCTGGCCGGTACCACCGGGCACACCCGCGACAAAGGTGTCCAGCAGGATTCCCGAAGCATTGGCGTATGAATCGATCTGCGCGGCGATATCGTCGCCCGCTTTCACTCGCAGCGCCTTGATATAGGGGCGGTTGTGGCCTTCGCAGTCAGCCGCGCTTTCGTCGCCGTGAAACTGCAGCAAATCCAGCGGCACCGCATCGAGTATCTCGCCAAGTTCACAACGACTGGCATCGACGAATAAACCGACGGTGGTCACGAACGGCGGCAGCGCGGCGATGATCGCCCGCGCCCGTTCAATGGTGACGGCCCGCGGACTCTGTGGGTAAAACACCAGGCCAATGGCGTCCGCGCCGGCTTCGGCGGCGGCCAATGCATCCTCGATGCGGGTAATCCCGCAGATCTTGCTACGAACGACTGACAACTGACGAGAACCTCAGGCAAAACGAGCTGGCCGGATGGTAGCAAATGACGCACCCAGCGCCTATCGGGCTTTCAACGCAAAGAAGAGCGCGCCTAGCCATCGATCGCCACATCGGGCAACCCGGAGAGGAAGTGCGGGCCGAGATAACGCTTGGGCACCTCGAACTCCTCAGGGTAGTCAACCTGCACCAGATAGAGCCCATAGGGGTGCGCAGTCACTCCGCCGGTTCGGCGTACGCGATTCTCCAGCACTTCGCCGGCCCACTCCACTGGCCGCTCGCCGGCACCTATGGTCATCAGCACCCCGGCGATATTGCGCACCATGTGATGCAGGAAGGCATTGGCGCGGATATCCAACACGATAAACCGCCCATGGGTGAGCAGCTCAAGATGGTGCACCGTCTTTATCGGCGATTTGGCCTGACACTGGCGCGCACGAAAGGCACTGAAATCATGGGTGCCGATAAACACCTTGGCCGCTTCGCGCATGCGCTCGACATCTAGCGGCCGATGATTCCAGGTAACCTCCTCGGCCATATGGGCCGGACGGATTTGGTCGTTGTAGATCACATAGCGGTAACGCCGCGCCATAGCGCAAAAACGCGCATCAAAATGCGCGGGCATCTGCTTGGCCCAAGTCGCACTGATATCGCTGGGCAGGTTCATGTTGGCGCCCATCACCCAGGCGTGCATCGAACGCTCAACCGTAGTGCTGAAATGCACCACCTGCGCACTGGCATGCACCAGCGCATCAGTGCGCCCCGCACAGCTCAGCGTTACCGGTGCACCACCGGCAACTTTGCTCAGGGCTTTTTCCAAGGATTCCTGGATCGACGGCACACCCGCGCGCTGACGCTGAAAGCCGCGGTAACGCGAACCTTTGTATTCGACCCCAAGGGCGATCTTATAAACGGCAACGGCAGCCGAATCGGCTGCCGTTGCAGGACTGACATCAGACATGTATCAACTCAGCTTGCCGATCAACTCGCGTGCTTCCTGCTGCTGACCGTCGCTACCTTCGGCGATGACTTCGTCGAGAATATCGCGGGCACCTTCGGTATCGCCCATATCGATGTAGGCACGCGCCAGATCGAGTTTGGTAGCGGTTTCATCGGTGCCGGAGAGGAAGTCGAAATCGTCGTCGCTCTCGCCCAGCTCCAGGCTCGACGATGCTGCAGACTCGGTCAGGCTGTCGTCGACCAGAGGACGCTCGAGACTTTCAGACAGCTGATCCAACTCGGCGGTCACTTCATCGAGTTGTGCCGAGAAACTATCAGCGCTCGGTTGCACGGACACCTCCTCGGCTTCTTCATTCATGGACAGGTCGAAGTCAGCTGGCAGATCGAAATCGTTCTCCGTCGGTTCTTCCGGGAGATCCAGGCCCATGTCGGCAAGTTCATTGCTGGCGGTGGCTGCCGGCTCGTCGTCCAGACTCAACAGAAATTCATCCTCTGCAGCTGCGGCTGGCGCGCTCTCGGCATCCAGATCAAGACTGAAATCTGCCAGATCATCGGCGCCGTCGTTGGCGTTCTCATCGAGCGCAAGGGCGAAATCCAAATCGTCGCTCGTACTGGCGGCAGTCGGCTCAGCGGCCTTTGGGCTATCGAATTCCAGGTCCAGGTCACTATCCAGCGAGAGGCTGTCGATATCGGCCATGGAATTATCGGCAGCCTGCAGGTCGCGCTCCAGTTCGGACTCGAGGTCGTCCAGACTCAGATCGAAAGCGTCGTCCAACTCTTCCGCGGCTGCTGCAGGTTTATTGCTAGCCGGCTCGTCCAGCGTCAGGTCATCGAGACTGAAGCTGTCCATATCGCTTTCGGCGGCAGCCGCGGCGGCCATACCGGCACCAGCCGCAGCAGCCATGGCTGGGTACTTGCCTTTGAGCTGGCTGATTTCAGCGTTAACACCGCCAATTTCACTGAGCTCACGCTCTTGACGAGCAAAGCCGTCGCGATCGCCCAACTCGGCATGCACTTCCATCAATTTCAGACGCAAATCGCTGCGTTGCGGCTCTTCATTAATGGCATTTTGCAGCAACTCGGCAGCCTGATTGAAACGACCGTAGGCGATATAGATGTCCGCCTCGCCCAACGCATCGCCGGTTTGCGCGGTTACCCGCTCTTCGTTCAGTTCGTTATCGGTCAATTCATCGGGGAAGCTATCGAAACTGTCAGCCGGCATTTCGCTATCGGCGGCGTAATGCGCATCTTCACTGCCGGCCTCCAACTGCTCCTGCAACTCGGCTTCTTTCATGGCGTTGCGACGCGACAACATCATCAAGCCGATCAGCAGCAACAACAGTGCGCCACCACCGGCAATCCCCAACAACATCGGATTTGCCAGCAGATCATCGAAAGGACCGGCCTGCGGCGGCTGTTCGACGACTACTGGCGGTGTGACGGCGGGCTTCTTCGGCGCCGCGACAACAGGGGCAGGCTTAACGACCTCAGCCGGCTTGGGAGCCGGCTTCGGGGTGGCGGCATCGACTGCCGGATCGGTTTTTTCTTTGACGGGTTCTTCGCTGTAGTTGAAGTCGGGCGCTTCGCCCGCCTTCGGTGCGGTTGGCGCCGGTGCCGGCGCCGCCGCTTTTTCCGGAGCCGGAGGGGTTTCCTTGACCGCAGGAACCGCAGGCGGCGCAGCTTCAGGCGCTTTGGCCGGAGCAGCCGGAGTCGCCAGCTCGGCCTGCAACTTGGCCATTTGATCGTCTTTCAGCTGGATCAAGCGCTGCAGCTTGTCGAGCTGACTTTGCAGATCGCCCATGCGCCCTTTCAATTCCTCGTTTTCACGACGAGTCGAATCCAGACTCTCCTGGGTCACAGCCAACTTGTCGGCCAGCGCTTTGCCATCCGCTGCACCGGTATCGCTGCCCTTGGTTGCTTTGCCGGCTTCGGCTGCAACCAGCTTCAGGCTATCCGCGGTTTTCGCTTCGGCAGGCGCCGCACCAGCAGTAGTACGCTTGGTCGCGTCCAACTGACGAGTAGCGGCGAGGCCACGCCCTTCGCGCCAGGCATCGTTTTGCTCGGCAACCTGGGCAATGGCTTCAGCCTGGCCACGGCTCTTGATCTGTTGTTCTTCAGGCAGGCGTAACACCTGACCGTTTTTCAGACGATTGATGTTGCCGCCGATAAAGGCGTTCGGGTTCAGGTCCTGAATGGCCAGCATGGTTTGATGCACGCTGCCGCCACCGACGCGCTGAGCAATTTCCCAGAGAGTGTCGTTGGCCGTGGTTTTGTACTCGCCACCTTGCAGCGCGCTGCTTGTAGCGGCGGGGGCAGAGGCTGCCGGCGCGCTGACGGGTGCGCTCGGACGTGGCGTCGTAGCAGCCTGTGTCCGCGGCGCCGGAGTGACGGCGGCAGTTTGCGGCGCGGAGGTGACTACGCTTTGCGGGGCATATAAAGGCGGATCGAGCAGCAGCGTGTACTCACGCAACAGGCGGCCATTGGGCCACAGCACTTCCACCAGGAAGTTCACATAGGGCTCGCGGACCGGCTTACTCGACGTCACACGGATAATGCTTTTGCCGTTCGGCTTGAGCACCGGAGTGAATTTGAGATCGGTCAGGAAGAACTGACGATCGACACCAGCCTTATTGAATTCTTCAGGAGAAGCCAGATTCGGTAGCACCTCATTGGAGGCCAGATCGCGCACCTCCAACAATTCTATTTCAGCCACCAGGGGCTGATTGAGCGCGGACTTCAGGGTGACTTCCCCTAGCCCCAACGCGTGCGCCATACCGGAGGACAGCGCCGAAGCAGCTGCGATTGCCAGCACCAGTTTGCGAAACCGAACCATAGCGTTATCCCTTGTTTTATCTTTTTTTCTCGGCATGCGAGAGGGCCTTAATGATTGCTGCCTACATGCGCCCGAAGGCGTTTCCCCATCCGCAATCAACTCAGACAGTATTGCCAAGCTCGAAAGATTCTTCAAATTTCTAGGTAAGTATCTTTTACAGATAGTGTTTTATCAATAACTCAGCTATTTGCACAGCGTTCAAGGCGGCGCCTTTTCTTACATTATCAGACGCAATCCACAGATTGAGTTCTGCCGGATCGTCCAAACCGCCGCGAATTCGACCGACATACACCACATCCTGGCCGACCGCGTCACCGACAACTGTCGGATATTCATTCCCTTCTACATATTCCAAGGTAGTGGATGCACACAAAGTCGCACGAATTGCCGACAAATCGACAGGCGCCGCTGTTTGCAGCGAAAGGCTGAGACTGTCGCCAAAGAACACCGGCGCTTGCACGCAGGTTACCGAAACCTTCAAATGGGGTGCGCTCAGCAACTCTTTGAGTTCGCTGCCGAGACGTTTTTCCAATGCACCATGCCCCTCACTGTCAGGTGTATCGACTTGGGCCAAGAGATTGAAGGCGATCTGCTGATCGAACAGACGCGGTTCCAACGGGCGGGCATTCAGCAGTTCTGCGGACTGGCGAGCCAACTCGGAAACCCCTTCGCGACCGCGACTGGAGACCGCCAAACAAGCCGTGGCGGTCAAGCGCTGCACTTGCACGTGCTCGGCAATTGCCGCCAAGACTACAGCCACGGCTATCGCCGAAGCGCTGGGGCTGGTGAGCTGATAAGGCGCTGAAAGGCTTTTCAGAATATCCGGATTCACTTCTGGAACCAGGCGCGGAGCCTGTTCCGACGGCAATGCCGCCGCCAGATCGATCACCGTGCAACCCGCTGCACGTGCCTGCTCGGCATATTCACGAGTGACGGCTTCGGTAGCCGCGAAGAACACCAGACGCACCGCGGAAAAATCGAAGGTTTCCAGCGTGCGCACCCGCAGGTTCTTGCCTTTGAAGGCCAAGGAACGACCGGCGGACTCGCCACTGGCGAGCACATGCAGGCTCGCCACGGGAAACTCACGCTCTTCGAGCAACTGCACCAGGGTTTCGCCGACGCTGCCAGTGGCGCCGATCACGGCGATATCGAAACTACGGGTCATGGGGACGCTTCTGACGAAATAAGCACAGCACTGTATAGCCGGGACCGCCAAATGCAAAGGAGCGGGCCTGCCGATGGTCGAACTTTCATTCAATCACCCCAGACCCGCTCCCCGGATTCACTGCAAAAGCCTCAAGCAGAGACTCCGCATTGACGCATCAACGCTCCAACAGAATCCGCAGCATGCGCCGCAGAGGTTCGGCCGCGCCCCAGAGCAACTGATCGCCCACGGTGAAGGCGCCCAGGTACTGCGAGCCCATGTTCAGCTTGCGCAAACGACCGACGGGAACGCTCAGAGTACCGGTTACTGCGGTCGGCCCCAGTTCACGGATGCTCGCCTCACGCTGGTTCGGCACCAGCTTGACCCAGGGGTTGTGCTGGCTGATCAAGCCTTCGAGATCCGACAGCGGCACGTCCTTGTTCAGTTTGATGGTCAGCGCCTGGCTGTGGCAGCGCATGGCGCCGATGCGCACGCAGAGACCATCGACCGGAATCGGATTCTTGAAGCGACCGAGAATCTTGTTGGTCTCCGCCTGGCCCTTCCACTCTTCCCGGCTCTGCCCGTTCGGCAGCTCCTTGTCGATATAGGGAATCAGGCTGCCAGCCAGGGGCACACCGAAGTTGTCCACCGGGAAGGATTCGCCGCGCATGGCTTCGGCAACCTTACGATCGATATCCAGAATAGCGCTGGCCGGGTCGGCCAGTTCATCGGCTACCGAAGCATTGATCGCCCCCATCTGCTTGATCAGCTCGCGCATGTTCTGCGCACCGGCGCCGCTCGCCGCCTGATAGGTCATGGCGCTCATCCACTCGACCAAACCGGCCTCATAGAGACCGCCCAGCGCCATCAGCATCAGGCTGACCGTGCAGTTACCGCCGATATAGTTCTTGATGCCAGCATCCAATTGCTGATCGATCACCTTGCGGTTGACCGGGTCCAGCACGATCACGGCGTCATCGGCCATACGCAGCGAGGACGCGGCGTCGATCCAATAACCCTGCCAGCCGGCTTCGCGCAGCTTGGGGAAGACTTCGCTGGTGTAGTCGCCGCCCTGACAGGTGAGGATCACGTCCAAACCCTTGAGCTCGTCGATGCTGTAGGCATCCTTCAGCGCAGCGGTGTCCTTACCAATCGCCGGGCCTTGGCCGCCGACATTGGAGGTGGTGAAGAACACCGGTTCGATCAAGTCGAAATCCTGTTCTTCCAGCATGCGTTGCATCAGCACGGAACCGACCATACCGCGCCAACCGATAAGACCTACACGTTTCATAACTACACCTTTATAAACAGGCCGCCAATACCAGTTGGCGGACCTGGAAGATTACAGACTACGCAGTGCTTCGACTACCGCATCACCCATGGCCGCAGTGCCGACCTTGGTCGTACCCGTCGAATGGATGTCGCCGGTGCGCAGCCCCTGATCCAGCACCTTACTGACCGCCTGCTCGATGGCATCGGCAGCCTGGCTCTGTTTGAAGCTGTAACGCAGCATCATCGACACCGAGAGGATGGTCGCCAGGGGATTGGCGATGCCCTGCCCGGCGATATCCGGCGCGCTGCCATGGCAAGGCTCGTACATGCCCTTGTTGTTGGAATCCAAGGACGCAGACGGCAGCATGCCGATGGAGCCGGTGAGCATGGAAGCTTCATCCGACAGAATGTCGCCGAACATATTGTCGGTGACCATCACGTCGAACTGCTTCGGCGCACGCACCAGCTGCATGGCGGCGTTGTCGACGTACATGTGCGACAACTCGACATCCGGGTAATCCTTGGCCACTTCCTCGACCACGGCACGCCACAGCTGGCTGGAGGCCAGCACGTTGGCCTTGTCCACCGAGCAGAGCTTCTTGCCACGCACGCGAGCCATGTCGAAACCAACCCGGGCGATACGGCGGATTTCACTTTCGCTGTATGGCAGGGTGTCGTAAGCCATGCGCTCGCCGCTTTCCAGCACCTTGCTCTCACGCGGCTGACCGAAATAGATGCCACCGGTCAGCTCACGAACGATAAGGATATCCAGACCCGCGACCACCTCCGGCTTCAGCGACGAAGCATCGGCCAGCTGCGGATAAAGAATCGCCGGACGCAGATTGGCGAACAGGCCGAGCTGCGAGCGGATCTTCAGCAGACCGCGCTCGGGGCGGATCGCCGGGTCGATCTTGTCCCACTTCGGCCCGCCGACGGCGCCAAGCAGGATGGCGTCGGCGGCGCGGGCGCGGGCCAGGGTCTCGTCGGCCAGCGGCACGCCGTATTTGTCGACCGCAGCGCCGCCCAGCTCGTCAAAGCTCAGTTCGAAGCCCAGGCTGTACTTGTCATTGGCCAGGTTCAGCACCTTGACCGCTTCGGCCATGATTTCCGGGCCGATACCGTCGCCGGGGAGAATCAGAATCTGCTTACTCATCTCGTCCTCAATACGCCGTAGGGTGCGCCGTGCGCACCATGTAGATGGTCGATCAGTCGGTGCGCGCAGCACACCCTACTATTTGATTGCGCCGAACAGCCAGGGGCTGCGCTGCTGATAACCGACCTCGAAAGCCTTGATCGCGTCGCTGTCCTGCAGGGTCAGGCCGATATCGTCGAGACCGTTGAGCAGACAATGCTTGCGGAAGGCATCGACCTCGAAGCCGTACTGCACGCCATCGGCGCGGGTCACGGTCTGCGCCGCCAGGTTGACGGTCAGTTGATAACCTTCGTTAGCCTCGGCCTGCTGGAACAGCGCATCGACTTCATCTTCCTTGAGGACGATCGGCAACAGGCCGTTCTTGAAACTGTTGTTGTAGAAGATGTCGGCGAAGCTCGGCGCGATGATCGCGCGAAAGCCGTACTCTTCCAGGGCCCAGGGCGCGTGTTCGCGACTGGAGCCGCAACCGAAGTTCTCCCGTGCCAGCAGTACGCTGGCACCCTGATAGCGCGGCGCGTTCAACACGAAGTCGTGATTGAGCGGGCGTTGCGAGCAATCCTGGTTCGGCTGACCGATATCCAGATAACGCCATTCGTCGAACAGATTCGGGCCGAAACCGGTACGCTTGATCGATTTCAAGAACTGCTTGGGAATGATCTGATCGGTGTCGACGTTGGCGCGATCCAGAGGAGCGACCAGGCCGGTGTGTTGGGTAAAGGCTCTCATCTTCGCTCTCCTTAAGGCCGGGTCAATTCGCGTACGTCGATAAAGTGACCGGTCACCGCAGCAGCCGCAGCCATGGCCGGGCTGACCAGGTGGGTGCGTCCGCCAGCGCCCTGACGACCTTCGAAGTTGCGGTTGGAAGTGGAGGCGCAATGCTCGCCACTGCCCAGTTTGTCCGGGTTCATCGCCAGGCACATGGAGCAGCCCGGCTCACGCCATTCGAAGCCGGCTTCGACAAAAATCTTGTCCAGCCCTTCGGCCTCGGCCTGGGCTTTAACCAAGCCGGAGCCCGGCACCACCATGGCTTGCTTGATGGTCGCGGCGACCTTGCGACCCTTGGCCACCTCGGCGGCAGCGCGCAGGTCCTCGATGCGCGAGTTAGTGCAGGAACCAATAAACACACGATCCAGTTGGATATCGGTGATCGCCTGGTTGGCGCTCAACCCCATATATTTCAGAGCGCGAATGATCGAATCCTTCTTCACCGGATCGCTCTCGGCAGCCGGATCCGGCACCTTTTGGTCGACGGCTAGAACCATCTCCGGCGAAGTGCCCCAGCTGACCTGCGGTTTGATGTCCTCGGCGCGCAACTCGACCACAGTGTCGAAATGCGCATCGGCGTCGGACACCAGGTCCTGCCATTGCTCGACAGCGGCAGCCCAATCGGCGCCTTTTGGCGCAAACGGACGGCCCTCGACGTAATCGATGGTCTTCTGATCTACCGCCACCAAGCCGACGCGGGCACCGGCTTCGATCGACATGTTGCAGATGGTCATGCGTCCTTCCAGCGACAGCTCGCGGATCGCGCTACCGGCGAATTCCAATGCGTGGCCATTGCCGCCAGCGGTGCCGATCTTGCCGATCACCGCCAGCACTATGTCCTTGGCGGTGACGCCGA
>CAMPJN010000008.1 GCA_946886875.1 uncultured Pseudomonas sp. | reverse complement strand
CCGTTCTCGGTATAGAACGGTGGCGCGGGGAGAGTCCATTACAGCACTCAAATCGCTCACTTCGTTCGCTGGGACGGGCTAAAGCCCGCCCCTTAACCAAACGTTAGGCTTCGCAAATAATATGAGCAGCAACTGGCAAATATCTCTCAAGATTCAGGGCGAAAATAACATAGCCAGGGTCATGCGCTGCCTCCGAAAAGTCATATCTACTCCCGTATCCGAAATTGCAGCTGCGCTCCAGCAAGGCCGCCCAGTTCCGATTTGTACCTTATTTACCAATTCCCACGCTCAAGATGAAAAAGCATTGCTTAATCTAATTTCCGAAATTGACAATCTTGGCATCACCATCGGAATTTATATCTCTGGCCAGGCTGAATCAAAGCAGTACTTACAGAATATTCTTCAACGGCATCGTGAGATTTCCTATGACACTCAGATGGAAACCGATTTTGAGCTTGGTGAAGACACAGAAGAAACCCGAGCTTGGGCATCAGGCAAAGCTAGCTATCCGCAAGGCGACGCCTAACTAGTGGTTCAAATCGCTCGCTGCGCTCACTGGGACGGGCTAAAGCCCGCCCCTTAACCAAACGTTAACTGCAAGTGAGATTGCGGCTCGCATTCCTGGAGCGTTGAGAGAATTTTGCCTGGCGCTCGGAAATAAATCCCGCAAAGGTGGAACTCAGCAATGTCAGGCGCTTAACGTGCCCCGTGAGTCGACACGGCGTGAGGTCTGCCGAGGGTATTAATGTGGGTGTATCATCGGGTCGGCATATTCTTTGAGTTTACGCAATCTGCCGTGCCTTTACGGTGGCGATTTTTAGCACGGGAGAATTGATTTTATGCGTCGTGCCGCTGTCTTATTAGCTGTGTTTTTTGGCTGTTGGACGGTACTGCCGGCAGCGGCTGTAGAGCGCGTGTCGGTGCGGCTGGACTGGAGGCACCAGTTCGAATTTGCAGCTTTCTATGCGGCCGAGGAGCAGGGTTTCTATCGCGAGGCCGGGCTGGAATTGGAGATTCGCGAAGGTGGACCGGGCATCAATGCCGTTGAGGAAGTTGCGGCGGGTCACGCCGATTTCGGCGTTGCCACCGCATCACTGGTTCTGCATCGCTTTCGCGGTGCGCCCGTGGTCGCAGTCGCGAGCATGATGCAGCATTCACCGATTGGCCTCCTGATGCTGCGCCGCAATGGCATCCACAGCGTGCTCGATCTAGCAGGTAAGCCGGTGGCGGTTGACTCCTCTAATCGCGACGAGATCCGCGCCTATCTGCTGGCCGTTGGCATACCGAACGAGCAAATCAACTTGGTCGAACAAAAAGTCTGGACGCTTGATGCGTTGCACCAAGGCGAGATAGCCGCCAAGGTTGTCTACATCACCAACGAACCATGGCATATCAAGGGGCGCGAGCACGAATACCTTCTGCTGACACCGAGTTCGGCGGGCATCGATCTATTTGGCAACTTGTTGTTCACCAATTCGACATTGGTGGCGGATCGGCCCGAGGTGGTGAAGAACTTTCGTGCCGCGACGCTGAAAGGATTTGTCTACGCGCTGGACCATCCCGGTGAGGTCGCGGACCTTATCCTCGCCCGCTACAACACGCAGGGTAAGTCGCGCGAGCATCTGCTGTTCGAGGCTGAGCGAATGCGTCAGCTGACCCGACACGACATTGTCGAGCCGGGCTACATGAGCCGAGACCGCTGGCGACATGTGGTGAGTGTATTCGCCAGCCGGGGACACTTGCCCGCCAACTTTGACCTGACCGGCTTCATCTACGACCCGACACCCTACAAGATGCCGCCTTGGGTGTTACGCACACTCGTCGCGTTGCTGGTTGGTCTGACGGTGATTGGGGTGGTTGTCGTCAAGTTGAACGACCTGAACCGCCGGTTGCGCTTCGAAATGAGGCAAAGAGCCGCAGCCGACGCCAAGTATCGGGAGCTGGTAGAAAACGCCAATGCCATTGTGCTGCGCATGGGGGTGGATGGCTCAGTCACCTATTTCAACGAATTTGCCGAGCGGTTCTTTGGCTACACCACCGAAGAGATTCTCGGGCGACACGTGGTCGGCACCATCGTCCCTGAGCGCGAAAATGAAACTGATCGCGATCTCATCAGCTTGATCAACGGCATCCTTGCCCACCCTGAAGATTTTGGGCACATCGAAAATGAAAACATCACCAAAGACGGCCGTCGCGTCTGGGTCCGCTGGGCGAACAAGGTGCTGCTTGATGCTGACGGACGTCCGTCTGGCGTTTCCTGCTTCGGCCAGGACATTACCGAAAGCCGCAAGGCGCAGGAGATCATCCGCTGTATGGCGTTCTACGACACGCTGACCAAGCTGCCCAACCGTCGCTTGTTGCTTGATCGTTTGCAGCTCGCGCTTGCCCATAGCGCACGTAACGGTCGCTATGGCGCACTGCTGTTCATCGACCTCGACAAGTTCAAACAACTCAACGACACGCACGGCCATGACATGGGCGACCGCTTGCTCATCGAAGTCGCAAAACGTCTCCAGGGCTGCGTGCGCGATGCGGACACCGTCGCCCGCTTGGCGGGGGATGAGTTTGTCGTCTTGCTCGATGCCCTTGATGAGGCCAAAGATAAGGCGCGGCACCAGGCTGAGACCGTCGCCAGCAAGATCGTCGAGCAGTTAGGCCGCTCGTACGCGCTCGGTGCCATTGACTACAGAGCCGGAGCCAGCGTGGGCATTGCCTTGTTCCAGGGTCAGGAACCGGATATCGACGAGCTTTTCAAACATGCAGACCAGGCCATGTACGCCGCCAAAGCAGCCGGACGCGGCAATTGGCGCATGTTCGATGAGAGCCTGGCACGCGCTGGCAATTAAAGAACGAAAGGGGGGCAGTAGATTGGCGGTAGATTCGCCGGAGCATTGCGGTTCGCCGGCCGAGCATAAAAGCCGAAAACCAGGACTGTCGAAATGACAATGTTGTCGAATTTGACTCGCCTGGAGTTAGACCCACCTTAATCGCGCCGAAGCTTTGCATGCCAAATTGCTTTCATGCGCCCTGAGGCGCTAGCGCAGCGGCTAACAAATCGCTCACTTCGTTCGCTGGGACGGCGTTCCGCCGCCCCTTAGCTTAATCGTTAGGTCTCAACAAATGACACCGCAGGATCACGAATGAAACAGCGCATGCGACTCTTCCTTCTGTTGGCAGCACTCCTGGCACCTGTCGCAGGTGCTCAGCCGGTCGAGCCTTTCTCTGCGGCGCACTTTGACCGGGCGACTGCTCCGCCGAGCAGCCAGCCTTTGGCGTCGAAGCCCGAGCTTGTCGGGACATATCCCGGGCACTCCAAGTCGGGAGGCGGCTACTTCTATGACGAGGTTCTTGAGTATCGAGTTTGGCTGCATCCCGAAAAGGGGGCACCTGACGTAGCCGGAGGGGAGGACTATTTCGCTGCTTTCGCCCGATACGAATCCGCGCTCGCGTACTCACAGGCAACGACGGGTGCTGAACCGCCGCTAGTTCTCATCCGCCAGATCGAGTCGATCAACGAGCCCTCGCCTGGCAAGTTCGAGTGGGACAAGACCGAGCGAGTGACTGAGTGGCAAGTCGACTGGCTGAAGGGAAGCCGCCGCACAGCTGACAGCATTCAAACATTTCTTGCTGAGCACCAAGCTACGGTTCCAGAGACCTAACTATTCATTCAAGGGGAACGCCTCTGCGCGCCATACTCAAGCGAGCATTCGGCGGGTGTCCTCTGGTACTTAACCAGACATTCATTTGCTTAAGGAAGAGTAATGTATCCGCCAGCCTATCCACACGATAAAATACAAAAGTTATATCCCTGCGTATTCCTGCTGCATGGCAGCATTAAGGTCGGGCCCGGAATGAGCATGAACAGAAACATGATCATTCTAAAAAGCGGCTCAGAAATAATATTAATTAATCCGGTTCGCATGAACGAGGAGGGTCTTGCGGCTTTAGACTTGCTTGGGAGAGTGAGTAAAATAATTAGGCTGGGCGATTTTCATGGTCTTGACGATGAGTTCTACCTAAACAGGTATAACTGTGAGTTCTGGGCTCAGCAAGGTCAGGCAACATACAAGTCACCAAGCCCAACAAAAATTATCGATGCAAGCACTGCTGGGCCCATTGAGAATTCTGAATTTTTCATTTTTGAATCTGCCATTTTTCCAGAGGCAGCGCTTCTCATGGCAGAGCACAAGTTATTAATAACTACCGACAGTATTCAATATCATGCTGATTGGAGCTATTTTTCGTGGTTCACAAAGCTCGTTTTTAAGTTGCTAGGCTTCAAGGTTGGTCTAAATATTGGTGGCCCTTGGTTGAAGCGCGTAACACCAAAGGGGAAAACACTTAAAGATGATTTTGAGGCTCTTTTAACCCTCGACTTTAACGCCATTATTGCTGCGCACGGTGCGCTCATTGAAAAAAGTGCTAAAGAATTTCTTAAAGCCGAAATTAATAACGTATTCGCCTAGGCTAACAGCCGGGTTTAAATTGCTCACTGGAATGATCTGAAACCAGCTGGTAGTACATGTATACTTCAGGCCGTTTTTAGTCCCTTGCAAATGATAGAGATGAAAATGTCTGATCGCCAAATCTCACCTGTTGTATCTGCCATTTGGCTGTTTATGGCGAGTAGCTATGCACTTGCTGAGTCACAGTCACAATATGCAGAAAAAGCACATGAATCATGGCAGCAGCAGAACGAGTCTACGGATAGAAGTTACAGTCGTCTTCTCTCGGAAGCTGAGGCTGAACCAAGTCCAGAGCAAGCCCAACAGCTCCGGCAGGCTAAAGAGAGATGGGATAAGTTTCAGAACCTTTTCTGTAAGTCGGTTAGCAAAACTTATGGTGGGCAGTGGTCTTCTGTCCACGAGTCAGAATGCAGGATGAAACTTGAAAAGCAACTTCAGGACACTGTCGAAAGTTATGCTTGGTAATTAGGATTCGCGCAGCCGAAAAGGGAGAATTTTATGAAAGTTAGCCGCATAGTCGCCAATATTGCGACTTCTGATACAGCAAAAGCCAAGGTGTTCTATCAGGATCTACTAGGGCTCGACCTGTTGATGGATCACGGGTGGATCAAGACGTTTGGTTCGAGCGAGACCATGACGGTTCAAGTCAGCTTCGCCGCGGAGGGCGGTTCGGGAACAGCAGTTCCCGACCTGTCGATTGAAGTCGATGATCTCTCCGATGTGCTTGCTAGAGCCATGAAGGCGGGAATTGCTATTGAGTACGGGCCGGTCGATGAGCCTTGGGGCGTTCGCCGCTTCTATGTTCGCGATCCCTTCGGCAAACTCATCAATATCCTTCAGCACCAGTAAAGGCTGCCGGAGGCAAGAGGCAACAGGCCAGGACTCCCGCACGAAGCCCCCTAAGATTTATTCATCACCAGAAACCCTTACCGCATTCTCTACAGAATGCTGTAAATCTTGATAGTGGGAATGGATTCTGGGTTTTTCTACAGCTTCGTTAGGTGGCACCACACGTCAAGGAGACTCAATGTGCAAACCCTATTGTTGATTGCTGCGGTGATCACCTTTGTGACCGGTCTGATTCATTCTGTTATGGGAGAGATCCTGATCTTTCGGCATGTGCGCAACGGCGGACTCGTGCCAGCGCTTGGTGCTCCGCCGCTGCGGGAGAGCAACATCCGGATCATCTGGGCCACTTGGCATCTCGCCACTCTGTTCGGTTGGGCCTTTGCAGGCGTTATGTTCCGGCTTGCCTTGGGCCATCCCTTGTCTAGTTCACTCATCATTAGTGCAGTTTTCTTTGCCTATCTTGGGGGAGCCATCCTTGTGCTGATTGGCACCAAGGGGCGTCATCCCGGTTGGATCGCGCTGTCAGCGGTAGCGGCATTGACCTGGCTCGCAACAAATGCCGCCTAACAGTCTTCAAGCCGAAACCGCTTCGCGAGTCGGCTTAATAAGACGTTATGCGGAACATCATTAGAAAATTCGAAGAATATGGAAATTATTTATGACAGCATCAGTGCAATTTATTGGACCAGTGCTTGCACTGATTGCATGGACGATGGTGATGTGGTTATGGATGTACGCTACGCGGCTTCCTGCCATGCGTGCCGCAAGAATCAAGCCCGATCCAAATGCCCCGCGAGGCGAGCAAATGTCTTCGCTTCCACCTCAAGTACGCTGGAAAGCGGATAACTATAATCACTTGCTGGAGCAGCCAACACTGTTCTATGCACTTGCAATCTCGCTTGCCTTGTTGGGTGTTCAAACACAAATAGGCTTGATGCTTGCGTGGGTATATGTGTTTTTACGTATTGGTCACAGTCTTGTACAAGCATTGATCAATAAAATTGAAGTCAGATTTCTGCTATTTGCTTTATCAAACATTCCACTATTTGCATTAATCTATATCGCAGTTACAGCATTCTTCAACATGCCAAGCGCGGCATAATAGTGGCGTCAAATAGTTTGCTTCGCTCACTGGGACGGACTAAAGCCCGCTGCCTAACTTAATTTGATAGCCATCAGAGAAGCGTCATGCAAAATGAATTTATGCCCGTAACGCCTGTTGCTCTTCCCTCGGAGTCCAGGATCATTCGCGTCTACAAGTCGACGAACCTCGCAGATGCATTTGCGATTCGCCTCCCTTTAGGCGCATCCAAGGACCCAGAGCTGCTGGCCCGATTCATTTTCTCGCACCAGCCATCTTGGGTTGGAAAGCTCACAATGGTTCGCGACGCAATTGTTGCGTGCTTTGGACTAAAGACCGCCAAACACCTGGCAACGCTTGATGGTGGCCAAGGCGAGCGGGTTGGCATTTTCAAGGTCTACAGCGTGAGCGAGACCGAGATCGTTGTGGGGGAAGACGACAAGCACCTCGATTTCCGCGTCTCGGTTCTATGTTCTGAAGGGATTGCCCCCGAGGGCGGTGGACAACTGATCGTTTCGACCGTAGTCCACTGCCATAACTTTCTCGGACGAGCCTACTTACATGTCATTGCTCCCTTTCACCGCTTGGTCGTGAAAGCGAGTCTCCGACGTGCCGCAGATGTTGGTTGGCCTGCTGCATCCCTCGCATAAATCATTAATCGCCCCTTCTTCTGCAGCTTAGTTAGGCTTTAACCCATGCACCAACTATTACGAAAGCTTATCTGCTCGATCGTTTGTCTTGTCCTCTCAGTTGTGAGCATAGGCGCATATGGATTAGGGTCGCTTTTGCTTTCCTCAATCACATCGATAAATTCATTGGATGAACATACATTTCTTATTTCAGCCGGTTCAGTTTTTATCGCAATCGCGGCGGTCATTCAGCTGCTCTTGTACAAGCGTTGTGATGTGGTGCTGGTTTTTATCAATTCGAAGGTCATTTGGTTGTTTTTTGTACTGCCATTCAGCCTTTCGTTGATTGTGGCTATTTGGTCTGTGACGAATATAAGTCATGAATTTGATGAGAATCGATATAATTCTAGCTCGAGTTCGAGCAGCTATGATTTATTCGACTGAGGGGAGCCAGAAGGGGAGGTGGAGTGAATAAAATCTAAACACTCCGGTCCTGATATTTGGATTGATCCTTATTGGTCCAGTGATATCTTGCCTGCCCATATCGAACACTCTGCACCCAAGGGGAATGCATGAAAATTTTGGCAAGTGTGATACTTGGATTGCTTATTGGCTGGGCAGTGGTTCATGCAGATGTATTTCTATCACAGAATATCCAGGACTTTATCGGAAATAGCGTTGCAGGTAATGCAAGTATAAAATCGATTACAAATCTACTGTCCGTGGAGAAAATTCCCTCTCGCACAATTCATTTTTGGATTTTGGTTTTTTCATTGTCGGCTATTCAGATATTTATAATTTCAGCTTTGTCAGTTCTAATTTCTACTATCACAGAAAGAAGCCGGGTAGTTGTATATTCAAGTCTAATTTACCCAGTCGGTATGGCGCTCAGTAGCCTCTACATGAGTAAAAAAATCTACCTTTCAGACCCTAAGAGAGGTGCGTATTTTTTAAGCTCCGCAGCGGATCAAGCTTTATTATATATTTTCAGTCTGGTTATATTTTTCATTTTTTTCTACCTCATTAATGCATGTGCAAAGAAAATCGCGGGTCGCGCATAATGACCGTTTCAACAATAGAGCTAAAGAGGAGACTAAAATTTAGTCACTCTGACCCCGATTTTCCTTTGCAGAGGTTTTTGTGGTGCAAGAGCATCACTTGGTGGCGCCATTAACAAAGCTCATAGTTGTAGAGAGTACAACCTCTAACAACTGGTTAAAACTGTTCGCTTCGCTCGCTGGGAGGGGCTAAAGCCGAGGGGCGAAGTGAATAAAACTTAATCACTCCGCCGCCCCGATATTTCCGTCAATTTAATAACCGTATTGTACTTGGCTCCTGCACCGTTTAGCTTGCAATACCTGTTCTCGATCAAAGCTGAGCCTTGGGCAGAGGCAGCTGTCAGGCGGAAAGCGAACCATGACGTAGTTCAATATGAAAGTTGTCGCTTCTAAGCATCCTCCAATCGAATTACCCCATAAACTTTATCAGTACAGTTCCAGCTGTATAACCTACCTGACTGCGCAAACACGGGAGGCGATATGTTAACCAAAGCGAAATATTTCCCCTTGGATCAGGCAACAGCCGACTTTCTATCCAAACCAAGCCCAATAGAAATTATTCCGGGAGTGACGAAGTTATCGAACCTTGCTTTTTCGACAGGAAATGTGCAGCTACGATACTATCAACCCGGAAATGTTGATCGTCAGGTCCCTCACAACCAAGAGGAGTTATATATCGTAGTTTGTGGCGAGGCCGTCCTCGAATATGATGAAGGGCGCTACCGTTGCCGCATCGGCGACGCTGCATATATGCCTAAAATGGCAGAGCATCGCTTTATCGATGCGACGGACGACTTTGCTGTCTGGGTGGTTTATTTTGATGCCTGACTCTCTGGCCTTCTGATTCTTACGATTATTAGCTATCGGCGCCGGCAAAAACTAAGTGTGCAGCATCTGGCCTTTCCGCTACGGTGCAGCTATGTCTTATCCGACTCAGCCTTGAAGAGCGCTCCACCGAAGGCTTCGACAGGGTGGAGCAGTGCGCACAAACACTTAATCTTTGATGTCAAAAGAGGGCGGCTCCCGCGTGATCCGCGACTATTTTAAATTCAATCGGATAGGTGGAAAGGATGATGCGCAGGGAGACAGCAAGATGATCAGCCCGCAAAAATTCTGGGATAAAGCCGCACCTCGTTATGCCAGAACCCCGGTTCGGGACGAGGAAAGCTATCAAAAGAAACTGGCGATCACTCAGGAGTACTTCCGACCGGATTGGTCGGTGTTCGAGTTCGGCTGTGGTACTGGCAGCACGGCGATTGTTCATGCGCCCTACGTCAAAGAAATTCTCGCGACCGATATATCGGGTGAGATGTTGAGTATTGCGCAAGGCAAGGCGCGGAATGCGGGGGTTGAGAACATCCGCTTTCAACAGGGCACCCTGGATAGCCTGGAGTTGCCGCCGGAGAGCTTCAATGCCGTGCTCGGGCTCAATATCCTCCATCTGCTCGAGGATGCGCAGGCAGCGATTGCCCGGGTGAGCGAGCTGTTGAAGCCTGGCGGCATATTCGTAAGCAGCACCGTGCTGGCCGACGAGATGAAGCTGCACTGGCGGTTGTTGATCCCAGTTATGCAGCGCTTAGGTCTCGCCCCGCATTTACAGCATTTCGACAAACAAGGGCTGCTGTCGATGTTGACCAGCGCCGGTTTTAGCGTTGACTACGAATGGCAACCAGGGAAGTTTTCGGTGTTTATCGTTGCCAGGAAGGGCGCCTGAGTCCGCAAAGGGTTGTAGTGAGTTATTGGGCTTTCAGTAGCTCTTCGTCCTTTGCTCCGATCGGTCATGGAAAATTCGAGAGTCGAAATGTCCACGGTACCCCAGAGCTATTTAGATCGCCTCAGTGCCGGTATTGCTTTTCGCTGGCCGGAACTTCCCCCGCGCGTACTATCGGCTGCCGAAGCCGACCCATCCGCCTCGGTTGTTCAGCTGCGCAGGGAGAAAAAGTCCCACCGCGGTGTAGGCGAGCTGAATGCGCTACGAACGCTGTTGGCGTATCAGGTCGATCAGAGTTTTCTCGATGAGTTGTGCGAGCTGACGCAGTTGCAAACCCTGTATATCGATGGGCTTACCGCTACCAATCTCGAAGGACTTGCACGCCTGCCAGGGCTGCAAAAGTTGGTTGTCACTGGCGCCAGCCGTATCGAGAACCTGGATTGGGCCGCGGGTCTTGCGCCTTCTCTGCAGGCATTGGCGATCGAGAACGCCAAGAAGGTCTGCAACATCGAACCATTGGTGGCGCTTACGCAGCTTAAAACGCTCGCGGTCGAGGGCAGCCTGCATGCAGCGATGAAGGTTGCTTCGCTTGGCCCCCTGAGTGCGTTGGACGGGTTGGAGTATCTATTCCTTACCGCGTTGCGGGTAGAGGACAAGCGCCTGGCACCGCTGGCCAAGCTCAGCCATCTACGCGTGCTCGAATTCGCGGACTACTATGCGGCCGGTGAGATCGATGGCTTGGCCGCGTCTTTGCCGAATACCCGCTGCCGGTGGTTCGATGAGGATATGAAGAAGCATCGCTGGGAGCATCGGAAAGCGAAAAGCTAAGCCTAGCGCTGAGTGAGAAAAGGACAGCGCAATTCACTCTGGGCCACTCCGAGATAAATATTTCCTCTGGCTATTTTGAGTGCCCGGCGAATTTCTGGATCAGATGAGTCGAGCCAGAGACGATGAGTAGATCGCCCGGCAGGATCAAGGTGCTCGGAGTGGCATGCTGAAAGTCTTCGTTGGCGCGCTTGAGCCCTACGACCGTTACGCCATATTTTTCACGAATACTGGCGTCGGCGAGTGTGCTGTTGTGGCTCGGCAGTGGGGCGTGAATTTTGGCGATTGCAAAGCCGTCGTCGAACTCGATGAAATCGATCATCCGCCCGGTTATGAGATGAGCGACACGCTCGCCCATATCTGCCTCCGGATAGACGACATGGTGGGCGCCGATACGTTGTGCTATCTGGCCATGCTCTGGGGTCAGGGCCTTTACCCAGATATCTTTGATACCTAGTTCGGTCAGCGCCACTATGGTCATAAGGCTTGCCGCCAGATCGGTGCCAATGCCGACGATAGCGTGAGCAAAGTCGGCGACGCCTAATTGGCGCAAAACCATCAGGTTGGTGGAGTCGGCTTGAACAGAATGGGTCAACAGATCCGCCCAGTCATGCACAGGGCCAGAGTCCCTGTCGATGCCCATGACATCGTGGCCTAGCCGCATCAGCGATTGGGCCACGGAGCTGCCGAAGCGACCGAGGCCGATCACCACGACGCTATCGCCTTTGGAAAAAGCAAATTGCTCGGTGAACAGAAACTTAGCCAACAATTGGATGCTCCTCTGGGTAGCGGTAGGGCATGCGGTGCTCGCCTAAGGCCAGTGACGCCGCAAGGGTGATGGTGCCGACCCGCCCGACATACATCAGCAGAACCAGCATCAATTGGCTCGACTCGGGGAGATTGGCGGTAATGCCGGTGGAGAGACCTACAGTGCCAAAGGCTGAGATCACCTCGAAGATGACCTGGTCGGTGGGAAAATCTGTTTCGCTCAGGATGACCAGCGTTCCTAGCACGATCATGGCGCTGCCAAGCATGAGCACGGTGATGGCCTGGCGTTGAGCCGAGGCACCGACTCGCCGGCCAAATGCTTCGCTGTCACTGCGCCCACGAACTTCAGCGATGATCAGCAACGCCAGGATTGCCACAGTGCCGATTTTGACGCCACCCGCAGTGCCGGCGCTGCCGCCGCCAACAAACATCAAGAAATAATGTAATGCCCAGCTTTCATGGGTGAGGGCGCCGATATCAATCGAGTTGAAGCCTGCCGTACGTGCCGAAACAGAAGCGAATGCTGCCGAGAGGATTTTGTCGGCCCATGGCATGGGGCCAAGTGTTGCTGAATTGGACCATTCAAACAAAAGCAGGGTGAAAAAGCCGCCCAACAACAATATTGCCGTGCCGGTCAGGGTGAACTTGGTATGTAGCGACCAGTGGCGGGGGTCTTTGAACTTGTTACGTAAGTCATGCAGGACGGGAAAGCCGATGCCGCCGATCACAATCGCCATCATGACGGGCAACAGGATCAACGCATCTGTTGCATAGCGCATCAAACTGTCGGGATGAATGGAGAAGCCTGCGTTGTTGAATGCCGATACGGCATGAAACAGGCCACTCCAAGCGGCGTCAGCCCAAGGCAGGTCGTAGGCCAGATGCAGTCTGAGGGTGAGAATCAAGGCGGTGATGAGTTCCAAAACAAGGGTCACGACCAGCACCAGTTTGGCGATGCTGGCGATGTCGCCCAAGCCTAATGAGCGCGACTCGAATTGCGCGACCATTTTGGTGCGTAGGCGAAAGGCGCGATTGACCATCAAGCCGAGCAGAGTCGCCACCGTCATCATGCCGAAGCCGCCAAGCTGGAACAGCAGCAGAATCACCGACTGGCCAAAGGCCGACCAGTAAGTACCGGTGTCCACGGTTACCAGCCCTGTAACGCAGACGGCCGACACCGCCGTAAACAATGCGGTCACCCAAGGCGTTGCAGCACCCGCTGCCTGGGATATGGGCAGCATCAGAAGGGCGGTACCGACAAGTATTACGACCAGAAAAACCAGAGCGACAACCCTGGCCGGATGAAGCAGTAGTTTCATTTGAGGGTCGCCAGCAGGGGCGGGAGGCATGGGCGAGGGCATACGCGCATAAGAGACAGGCTTCTATGTTGCTTAACAGGAGCAATAGGTCCTTTTCCGGCAAGAACCTATCCAGGTGGCGGATGCTACCCCTGATTCGATATTGCCATGCATGGCGCCGCTGACTAGGGGTCGAAAATTTACGATATTTTTACGCGCCCTCAATCTTCCCGTATTGAACCTTTATGCCAATCATTCCAAGCGTTCCTCCGCGCTTCAATGCACTGGCATTCAACCTGGCACGCGCCGACAATTCGCCACCGATCAAGACTGAGTAAGTTGCATGAGTGATGCCTTGCTGGATGACATGGCCAAGGAGAGGCGCGGCCGGTTGAAGGTTTTTCTCGGCGCGGCGCCGGGCGTCGGCAAGACCTACGCCATGCTGCAGGCGGCGCAGGCGCAGCTGCGTCAGGGCGTTGCTTTGCGCGCCGGGGTGGTGGTAACCCATGGTCGTGGGGAAACCGAGGCCATGCTCACCGGCTTGCCGCAGCAGCCTTTGCTGCGCGCGCAGCAGCAGGGTGTGACCAGCGACGAGATGGATCTGGACGGTATTCTCGCTAACCCGCCCGAGCTGGTGCTGGTCGATGAGCTGGCCCACAGTAACGTTCCCGGTAGCCGCCACAGCAAGCGCTGGCAGGACGTGCAGGAACTGCTCGATGCCGGTATCGATGTGTACAGCACCGTCAGCGTGCAGCATCTCGAGAGTCTTAATGACCGGGTGCGCGATATCACTGGCGTGCAGGTGCGCGAAACGGTGCCTGACTGGGTGTTGCAGGAAGCCGATGAAATCCTGCTGATCGATCTGCCGCCCCGAGAATTGCTTGAGCGCTTGCGCGCAGGCAAGGTCCAGGTGCCGGAACAGGCGCGCGCAGCCATCGACGCGTTCTTCAGCCAAACCAACTTGACCGCTCTACGCGAACTGGCGATGCAGACTGCCGCCGCCCGAGTGGATGCCGACCTGCATCGCCGCTATCGCATGCAAGGTCAGGCCGCGCCCGCGGTGCATGGCCGCTTATTGGTGGGCATCGATGGCGACGCTCATGCTGAGCGTTTGGTACGGCATGCCTGCGGAGTCGCTGAGCGGCGTCATCTGCCTTGGTCCGTGGTGCACGTCGACACAGGTGGCAGTCGTGACGAAGAACGTCTTGGTAATTTGCAGGCGGCACAACAACTTGCAGAACACCTGGGCGGTGAAGTGGTCACGCTGCGCGGCGAAACGGTGGCGCGTACGCTGATCGAGCATGCCCGTGAGCGCCGTGCCAACTCGATTCTGGTCGGCCGCAGCCGGCAGCGTTTGCGCCGCCGGTGGCTCGGCCGCGGCCTGGCGGAGCGTTTGCTGGCGCAGGGGCAAGGCCTGGAAATCAGCGTGCTGGACACCGAGGCCGATCAAGCACCTGCGGGCCGCCGTGCAGGCCAATCGCTAGCCTGGAGTGACTACCTGCTGGCGCTGTTGGCAACGCTGCTCGCCGCAGGTGCGGCACTCGGGTTGTCGCGCTTTCTGGAGTTGCCGAACATCTCCCTGATCTTTCTCGCCGCCGTCCTGGTGGTCGCGGTGCGCAGCAGTTTAGGACCGGCGCTGGCCTGCGCGGGGCTCTCATTCTTGGCTTACAACTTCCTGTTTATTTCGCCGACTATGACCCTGACCATTGCGCGCCAGGAGGATGTGCTGAGTCTGCTGTTTTTCCTGTTGATGGCCGGCCTTACGGGCAATCTTGCCAGCCGGCAGCGCCGTCAGTTGCAGGCCCTGCGCCAAACCCAGGCGGAAACCACAATGTTGCTGGAACTCTCGCGCAAGCTGGCCGCTGCCACCGACCGTCAGGCCATACTGGTGGCGGCGACGCAGCAATTCGCGCTCTGGCATGAAGTGGACATCAGCCTGCTTGCACGTAGCCGCGATGGTGTGTGGAAAGTCGAAGGCGGCGTGGAACAACCGCTCAATGAGCAGGACCGCGCCGCCGCCGACTGGTCCTGGCAACATGAGAAACCTGCAGGCCTCGGCACGGGAACATTGCCCGGTGGTCGTTGGTGGTGGCCATTGTCTGGCGAAGAAGGCCCGCTGGCACTGCTGGGCGTCAGCCCCAAGTACCGTAGTTTGCTGGCCCCCGAGCAACGCCGGCTGATCGCCGCCCTTGGCCAGCCTTTGGCCCAGGCCCTGGAGCGAGCGCAGCTGGCCGAAGATCTGGAGGCGGCGCGCCTGCATGGCCAAACCGAGGAGCTGCGTAGCGCCTTGCTGGCATCGGTATCCCACGACTTGCGTACTCCGTTGACCGCCATGCGTGGTTCCATCGACAGCTTGCTGGCGCTTGGCGAACAGATTCCGCAGGAGGATCGTCGCGAATTACTCGAAGGCACGCGCGATGAAGCCGAACGTCTGGATCGCTATATCCAGAACCTGTTGGACATGACCCGGCTCGGCCATGGCAGCCTCAAGCTGGAACGCGACTGGGTGGCGCCGGCGGATATAGTTGCCGGTGCGCTGCAACGCTTGCGTCCGGTACTGACGCCTTTGCATGTCGAGATGCAGGTGCCGAGCGAACTACCACTGCTCTATGTGCATGCCGCATTGATCGAACAAGCCTTGATCAATGTGCTGGAAAATGCCGCGCGCTTCTCGCCGAGCCAGGGCCGTTTAAGCATTGCCGTGGAGGCGGACGCAGCAGAGTTGCGTCTTATCGTCAGCGATCAGGGGCCGGGGATTCCGGAGCAAGAGCGCAAGAAGATTTTCGATATGTTCTATACCGCTGCACGCGGCGACCGGGGCGGGAAAGGTACCGGCCTGGGCCTGGCGATCTGCCAGGGCATGGTGGGCGCCCATGGCGGACGTGTCGGCGTCGGCTCGGGTCTGGATGGCCAGGGCGCCAGCCTGACCCTGCATCTGCCGCTGCATCCACAACCACTGATGGAAGAAGAATCGCCATGAGCCTCACCCAGTCGACCGTTCTGGTTATCGATGACGAGGCACAGATCCGCAAATTCTTGCGTATCAGCCTTAGCGCCCAAGGCTACAAGGTGCTCGAGGGCGGTAATGGCGGTGATGGCCTGGCTCAGGTTGCGCTGGGCAAACCTGATTTGGTGGTGCTTGATCTGGGCTTGCCGGACATGGACGGGCAGACGGTGCTGCGTGAATTGCGCACCTGGTCGGCAGTGCCGGTCATGGTGCTGTCGGTACGCGCTAGCGAGAGCGAGAAAGTGTTGGCGCTGGATGGCGGGGCCAACGATTACGTTACCAAGCCCTTCGGTATCCAGGAATTTCTCGCCCGTATTCGTGCACTGTTACGCCAGGCCGCTAGCAGCAGTCAGCAGGAAGTCGTGGTTCATAGTGGGTCGTTAACCGTGGACTTCGCCTATCGGCGAGTGAGCCTGGCTGGCACCGAGATAGCGCTGACGCCCAAGGAATATGCCGTGCTGGCTATGCTCGCTCGTCATCTCGGCCGGGTCGTGACCCAACAGCAATTGCTCAAGGATATCTGGGGACCGAGCCATATCGACGACAGTCACTATCTGCGTGTGGTGGTCGGGCATCTGCGGCAGAAACTCGGCGATGACCCGACAGCCCCACAGTTCATCAGCACCGAGGCGGGCGTTGGCTATCGCTTGCTCGATGTATGAGTTTGCCTGCGGTAGTTAGCCGTCGAGGAGGATCGTTTTCGAGCAGTTGCCCAGCCCAAGGTTGGTAGGCACAGCCCACCAGTTCGAGCAACGCGCCCCGGCCCTAAGCTAATCCCGCACATTCTCGAATTTCTTGCGGTAAGCGCTGGGCGTCAGTCCCACTCGTTGCTTGAACAAACGCCTGAACGAGTTGCCGTCCTCGTAACCCACTTGCAGGGTGATCTGGTCGAAGGCTTGCTGGCTGCTTTCCAGAAGGAACTTGGCCTTTTCCAGGCGCAGGTTCTGCAGGTATTCGATGGGAGTTTGCGCGGTGGCTTCTTTGAAGCGGCGGATGAAGTTGCGCATGCTCAGGCTGAATTCATCCGCTACCTGTTCCATCAGGATGTTTTGACCAATCCGGTTTTCCAGCCAGATCTGGATTTTCAGGATCTCGGCGTCGGTGTGGTTCTTCTTGAAGGTGGTGCTCGAATAGGGCGTTTGGCTGCGTTCGGAGAGATCAACCAGCAGTTTTTTCGCGCACTCAGCCGCCAGTTGCGGCGAAGAAAACTTGCGTACCAGGTGCAACAGCAGGTCGCTACCGCTGGTGGAGCCGCCGGAGCACAGGAGCTGGCCGTCATCGGTGACGGTGCGTTCGATCTGTAGTTTCACCTTGGGGAAACTGCGCGCGAATTGCTCGCCGAACAGCCAGTGAGTGGTGGCGTAGCGACCGTCCAGCAGCCCGGCTTGGGCGGTGACGAAGGCGCCGGTGCACATGCTGGCGATGTAGCTGCCTTGCTGGTGTTGCAGTTGCAGCCATTCGACCATTTTGCCCAGACTGAGCAGCACGCCGAGGATATTGAACATGAAGCCCGGCACCACAATCAGTTGCGGGTCGGTCACCTCATCGAGCTGCTTGTCCGGGGTCAAGCGCAGGCCGCTCGAACAGGTAATCTGCTGGCCGTCTATCGAGGCGGTTTGCAGTTTGAACAGAGGCGAATTGCTTCTGTCCTCGCGGGCGTTTTTCTTCACCGCGTAGTGGTGCAGCACATTGGCGGTCTCGAAGAAATCCATGGTCGCGGCAACGCTGGTGGATGAGCATCGATCCGCCATCAATAGGGTGATGTTCATCGCTTATCTTCCTGGCTTAGGCGGTTGAAAATATCGCATGTTATTTGTCATTTTTGCCCATGGTTGCCAGCAGACGCAATCGCCAATACTCCCGCCCCTGGGTTTGCAACGTAGAAGCCAAGAGGCGCCAAAGCATGAAGAACACAGCATACAAGCTATTTAAAAAGCCGTTTTTCGGACGCTATGTGAAGCCTTGGCGCTGGCCTGAGGGCAGCGATCAAGGCCAGTGGCGGCGGCTGAGTATTGCCAGCCAATCAGGGGCGAATATTTCTGCGCTGCTGGCTTCGGCGCACCAGCCGCAAGCCAAGGGCGCGGTATTGATGGCGCACCCCATGGGTGTCGCGGCCAAAGGTTTCTGGATGAAATACGGGCACGCCGAGCTGCTGCGTCAGGCTGGCTACCATGTAATGGTTTTCGACCTGAATGGCTTCGGCGAAAGCTCCTCGGCCACTATGGATTTCCCGCTGGACGTATTGGCCGCCGGCCAGGCGTTGCAAGCGCAGTATCCGGATTTGCCGGTGGCAGTAGTGGGCGCCTCGATGGGCGCGGCCATGAGCGTTTGTGCGATGGCGCAAGCCGATCATCCGTTCAAGGCGGCGGTGCTGGAAGCCGCGTTTCCGACGCTGTTGCACTTCTGGTCGCGCTATCCGATTCCCAAATTGGGCATACAGCTATCCAAACTGGTGTATCCCGCTGGCGAGCGCAGTTTGCGGCCTATCCATGCCGCGCAACGGCTGGTCGGCCGCCCGAGCATGTTGATGATTTATGGCGACGCCGATGAATTCACCCCGGTCAAGGATGGCCAGCTGTTATACCGCGCCTTGAGCAGCAAGACCCAAACGGAGTTCTGGCAAGTGCCAGGGGCGGTTCATACCCATGCCTATGCCGCACAGCCGAAGGACTATGCGCAGAAGGTCGTTGGTTTTTTGGATCAGCATTTAGGAATAGCCCCGCAGGTGGCGCTATAGCGCTTGAGTGTGCAACCGACTGACGTTGCTCAGTCCGCTGCGACTTTCTCGCTGTATTCGCGGCCATTCCAATACAGCCGCGTTTTCGGCCCGCAGAACAGGTCGCGGCGTTGGTTGGTTTTTTCCGCGTAGAGGCCAATGGCATCGCAGATGAAATCGACCTGCGACCTGCCTTCGGGGAGTTCGAGGTAAAAGGTGATAATGGCTTCGGTTTCGGGCGTGCAGGCGTCGAGCCCGTCGCAGGTCGAGGCAGGGCCGAGCTTTGAGTAGGAATAATGGATAACGCCGCCTTCTGAGCCGTCGCCATTGATATCGACGGCTATCCGGCCGTCATAAAACAGCGCGTCGGTGGCCGCGGTTATTTGCTCGGCGCGGATTAGCAGCTCCGGCGGTTCGGCGTTGGCGCAGCCGGCTACGAGTGACAACGCCAGGCACAGGGGCAATTCACGCCAGATAAGCGAAGCCCGCATTGAAGTAATCATGGATGTTTTCCGCTATCTCCTGCTTGGTGATGACGCCGTCCTTGTCGCGATCATGGAACATATTCACCGCGTAGGCCCGTTGGCCTTTGACGTATACCGGGTCGGTAGGGCGCTTCTTTATCACGCTGGGGGTGAAGATGGCGAAATACAGATCGCCCAGCGACCACGCCGAGGTCGGTACGCCGACGTTCCTGGCGGTCATCAGAAAGTACTTCTCCACGTAGTCCATCTGCTCGACATGCCCCATCCGCGCCAGTTGCCCGGTTGTGGTGCCGAGGGCCTTGGCGGTCGAGGCCATGAATTGAATCAAGCCGGTGGCGGACGACCGCGGATTTTTTATCGCGGGGTTGAAGGTGCGGCCGGTTTCCAGGGCAATGCAGGCCATGATGTGATTCGGATCGATTTGCAGGTTTTCGCCAACGGCGATGACTTTTGCCCTGAACCGCTCGGCCAGGCTGGCGCCATAGAGCTCCTGTACACGCCTCAGCCAGATCAGCGCGTGCAGCGGCCGTTTAAACAGGCTGACAAGGCCGATGGCATGGAAGTGCCAGGCCAGGCCATCCGCCGCTATGGCCGGCTGGCCGAGCAATTCATGCCACCAGGCCAACAGGTCTCGGAGCTCATCGGCAGTAGTCGCGGCCGGCCGGTCCTGAGCCGATAGCCAGGCGCTTTTGTGCTGACTGATCAGCAGCGCCAGCCGTTGCGCCAGCCAGGGTTTGCCGAGGGCAGTCGCGAGCTCGGTTGACGTCAATTGGTGATCCCGGTTCGCCAGATCCATGGCCTGATACAGCCCGTCGAGAGTGGCGTCCAGAGTGGGCAGGGTGCTAAAGCCAGGCCATGCCCAAGGCGAATGCGTGCTGACGGCCGGTGCGATCTCGGCCACCCAACCGGAGATGTCCTGGCCTTGCCGGCCGCCGAGGGTCAGATACCACCAAGGGTTCAGGTCCGAACCTATAGCCTTATGTGCCGGCGCCAAGTCGCGCCAGGCGGAACTCGGCAGGATGCGCACGTGGCCGCAAGGCACACCGTCGGCGTCCGGGTCGAGCGGAAAGGTAGTCCAGGCGGCAATGGCGCCGCTTACGCCGCGTTGGCCTTGATCATTCAGTGTGCTGCGCTCGACCCAGAGCGACGGCTCCAGCGCTATGCCGATTTTGCGCAGCGGGTGCGAGGCCGGGATGGGCCTGTTGCTGCGGTACTGCAGCGGCTGGCTGCCTGGCGAACTGTAAGACTGCAGGAGGAAGTCGACCTGCGTGGGCATCCGGTTCAGGTCAATCCCAAGCTGAGCGGCTAGCGCCTGTCGCTGGGTATCGTCGACGGCATAGCGTCTGGCCGCGGGCTGGTAACGGCCGAGCGCGGCTCTATCGACCTTGAGTACGGCGTAGGGCCGAACCTTGGCCCAGCGGCCTTCACTGGGCGAGTCGCTGCTGAGACGCAGATCGGGATCCGCGGGTATCTGCGTGTCGGCGACCTTGGTTTGGATGAGCTTCGCGCCGGGGTTAACCGCGATCAGGGATTTGTGTTCGGCGGACAACTGCTCGGCGAATGCGCGGCTTTGCTTGAGAAATGCTGGAGCGTCCTCGCAGGTGAACACCTCCAGGTGCAGCAGCGTGCGCGGTTGCGCATCGTCGATGGTCTGGTACTGACCGATGTGCCCGATAAGTTCGCCGGCCTTGAGCGGGTAGGGCTGCGGCAGCACATGCACGCTATCGAGCGGGGGCGCCTTCTCACCAGCTGCCGGTGAGTCGGGTTGCAGCGACTGACTGAAGAAGGCCGGCAGTGTCGGCGCGCCCGCGCTGCTGTAGCCGGCCCAGTCCAGCAGGTGCATGTACAGGCTGTAAAACCTCAGCGTTGTAGATGCGGCGTTGCGTGCCGTCGGCAGAGTCAGGCGATGGCGGACGAGCACGAAGCCGCTGGAAAAGGGCAGCTGCTTTTCGCCATGGCGACTGCTGGGGTAGCGCCGGTCGATACGGTAGGCGACCACCTCACCATCGGCGATGCAGTAGACCGCCGACTGATCGAGAACCTCGGCGCTGCCCTCGTCGAAGTGGATACCGCCATGCCACAGGTTACCGGCGTCGATGGGATAGAAACCGTCCTTGGCTCTGGCCAGGGCGCGGTAATAGGTATCGGCGCTGGCGCCGTCGGTTACCAGGGCCTTGAGGTGAAAGGGGTAGGCCCAGTCGATTGGCTCTGCCATGGCGTTTTACGGCTCCCTGGCTGGGTTGACGCGCATCGACGGCAGGCGCGCGAAGCAGGATATGGCGCATCAGCGCCGCCCGCAGCGGACGACGTTGGCGTTATAGACCCTGATCCTGGGTGTGCAACTGCTTGATCTCGTTCTGCTCCGGCTGTTCGGCGGCGCGGTGTTTGCGCAACTTCTTCGCGTCTTTTTCCAGTACCAGGTACACCAGGCAGGCGAGTGCCAGGGGCAGGAGGAAGTAGATGGCGCGGTAGCCGATCAAGGCGGCGAGCAGGCTGCTCTTGGCGATATGGTGGTGCAGCAGGGCGATAAATACCGCTTCGAGCACCCCCAACCCTGCCGGGATATGGGTTACCACCCCGGCGATGCTGCTGATCAACAGCACCCCGAGTACCGAGGGGTAGAAGGCTTGCTCCGGCAACAGGACGAAGATCAGCAAGGCCATCAGCGACCAGTTGAGCGTGCCGAGCACGGCCTGGATCGAGGCCAGGCGCAGACTCGGCAGGGTCAGCGTCTGCCCGCGGATATGCCAGACCCGTCGGGTGCTGAGACGACAGGCCAACAGATAGGCCAGCGCCGCGGCCAACAGCAGGATACCGATCACCCGCAGGCTACTGGCGCCGATCGACCAGCTCGGCGGCAGCTGGATCAAACCCAGGGAGAAAATCACTCCGGCGAGCAGGGTATAGCCCAGCCAGTTGGTGATCAGGCTGAGGCTGAATATCTTGGTGATGGTCGATACGTTCAACCCCAGGCGCGAATACAGGCGATAGCGTAGGGCGACGCCGCCGACCCAGGCGGTAAGGTTGAGGTTGAACGCATAGCAGACGAACACCACCGGCAGGACTTGCCGCACCGGGAGTTTATGCCGGGTGTAGAAGCGCCCGAGCAGATCGAAACTGCTGTACACGGCGTAGCTGGCGAAGCAGATGCCGATCGCCAGGGCCAGGGTCGTGGCGTCATAGGACTGCAAGGCGCTTTTGACTTCCTGCCATTGCAGATTCTTCACCAACATGAACAACAAGGTCGGCACCAGAATGAAGAACATCAGGGTGAGTGCGCGCTTGGCCCAGAGCAGTTTCGGGCGGGTGGGTTGCGAGCCCGGTAGCTGGGTGGAGGCGTTCACGAGGCTTTCTCCCGGTCGAATTGCATCTCCTGATCGGCGGACAGCTCGACACCCGGCTGGGCGAGCAACTTGAGCCGCGGCGAATGCGCCGGCAGCCAACCGGCGATCGCCGGGAAATGACGCAGAAAGTGGAAGCTGAGAAAGATCAACGGGACGCGCCACCAATAGCCGCGCTTGGCGTGCTTGAGGGAGATGCGCTTGCAGGCGTTTTGCGCCAGCGCCTGCAGATGTTCAAAGAGCTGATGATTGAAGCTGGCGTCGCGGATGATCAGATTGGCTTCGAGATTCAGCGACAAACTCAGCGGGTCGAGGTTGCTCGAACCCACGGTCGACCATTCGTGGTCGACCAGGGCGATCTTGCCGTGCAACGGTCGCTCGCAGTATTCGTAGATGGTCACGCCGTCGCGCAGCAGGTAGTTGTACAGCAGGCGTGAACACAGGCGCACCAGCGGCATGTCCGATTGGCCTTGCAGGATCAGGGTGACATGCACGCCCCGTCTGGCGGCGTTGCGCAGCTCGCGCAGCAGGCGATAGCCAGGGAAGAAGTAGGCGTTGGCCAGCAGCAGGCGGAAGCTCGCCGCGCGTATCGCGCGCAGATAATGCTCTTCGATATCGTTGGGATGCTCTTCGTTGTCGCGTATCGCCAGCAACATTCGCGCTTTACCGGCGAAGCGGTTAACCGGCGTGGCTAAGAAGGGTTGGTGGCCGGGCTGTGGGCTGTAGGTGAGCAGGCGTCGGCTGGCTTGGTGAATGTCCGCGACTATCGGGCCGCAGACCTTGACCGCATAGTCCTGCTTGGACATTGGCCCGGATACGCTGAGGTGGTCGACGCTGAAATTGATCCCGCCGATAAATGCGACCTCGCCATCGACCACCACTATCTTGCGGTGCAGGCGGCGGAACAGGTTGGTGCGCATACCCATGAATTTGGGCCGCGGATCGAAGGCGCGGATCTTTACCCCGGCGTTGGCCATGGCGATGATGAATTCGCTGGTCAGGTCTGCGGTGCCGTAGCCGTCGACCATCGCATCGACGCTGACGCCGCGCTTGGCGGCATCGATCAAAACTTGCTGCAGCTCGCTGCCGACCTTGTCCTCGCAGATGATGAAGGTTTCCAGCAGCACTTCATGGCGTGCCGCGCGTATCGCGCTGAACACGCTGGGGAAGAAGGCTTCGCCATTGATCAGCAACTCGACATCGTTGCCGTCTTTCCAGTTGTAGCTCATATACGCACCTCAACGGCCAAAGGGGCATGATCGGATAGATGGGACCATGGACGTCGACTGAGGGCCTGGGGCCCATGGGTGGTGGCATTGCGCACATAGATGCGGTCCAGGCAGAGCAACGGCCAGCGTGCCGGAAAGCTTTTCGCCGGGGCGCCGAAGGCTTGGACAAAGGCTTCGTGCATGCCGTGCTGGGCGAGCAGGGCATGGGCGCGTTGGCGCCAATCGTTGAAGTCGCCGGCGACTATCACCGGCGCGTCGGCGGGCAACTCGTCGAGCAGTTCGCCGAGCAGTTTCAGTTGCGCCTCCCGGTGGCTTTCGAGCAGCCCCAGGTGTACGCAGATCGCATGGACTTCACGGTGCCCGGGCACGATCAACTGCGAGTGCAACAGGCCGCGTTGTTCGTCTCTATCGAGCGAAATATCCAGATTGCGGTGTTCGCGGATCGGAAACTTCGAGAGCAGCGCATTGCCATGGTCGCCATCGGGGTACACGGCATTCCGCCCGTAGGAAAACTCCGGCCAAATGCTGTCGGCGAGGAATTCGTAATGCGGCATGCTCGGCCAGTCGCTGTAGCGTTTCGCGTGGCTCTCGTGGGTGCCATGCACCTCCTGCAGAAACACAATGTCGGCGGCCGATGCACGCACCGCTTCACGCAGCTCCGGCAGGATGAAACGCCGGTTGAAAAAACTGAAGCCCTTGTGCGTATTGAGGGTCAGCACCCTTAGTGAATGCACCGCTGTGGGTGCCTCGGTATTCGGCAGCGCTGTATTGCGCTGCTCGTTATTGGCTAGCAGGGTCAAAGCTTTACTCCTTGCAGCGTTCCCGGTGTTGCGGGTAATGCCTCGGCGAGGCCGAACTTATTCAGCAACGCGCGAGCATCGAAAGGCGCGCGGACTTTGGCGTCATTATTGAAGTAGCAATAAACGTCCCGGGGGGTACTGCGGTAATGGCGCGCCGGGTAAATCAGCTGCGCATCGTCGGGCTGCCGGCCGTTGCGCCAGGCATCGATGCGCGTGTACCAGTTATCCAGGGCGTGCGCCGAATAACCGCTTTCATAGAGTTTCTGATCGCCATGCAGGCGGATGTAGACGAAATCGCTGGTCAGATCTTCGCAACGCGGCCATTTGCCTGCCGTGTCGGCGACCACCAGGGCCACGTGGAACTCTTCGAGCAAGTCGACAAATGTCGGGTTGAGGTAGCTCTCATGGCGGATTTCCACGGCATGGCGCAGCGCGCGGTTATCCGCGTCGAGCCAATAGCCCTGGGTTTGCAGACGCGTATCGCTGGCCTGTGCGCAGGCCTTGGCCTGGTTCAGGTCCCGCGGCAACAGCGCGAGAAAATCGGCGAACAGCCGGCCGTCGAACTTAAAGCTAGGGGGAAACTGCCAGAGAATCGGCCCGAGCTTTTGCCCCAGGTGCGATAACCCCGAGGCGAAAAAATTGGCGATCGGCGTTTGCACCTCGCGCAGGCGCAGCACATGAGTGATAAGACGCGGCGCCTTGACGCTGAAAACGAACCCTTCCGGGGTGTCCGCGCACCAGTTGGCGTAGCGCTCCGGAGTTTGCAGGGCATAGAAGGAGCCGTTGATCTCGATGCTGTTCACCGCCCGCGAGGCGAAGCGCAGCTCGTTCTTCTGCGCCAGCTTCTTGGGGTAAAAGTCCCCGCGCCAGGGCGGGTAGCGCCAACCTGAAATACCGATGCGAAGTTCGCTCATGAGCTTGTGCTCCATGCTAATCAGCGCCGTCTATCGGGCGTTGTGGTGGGTGGTGCGCTGGTCGGAAAGAATTCCTTGATGGCCTCCTCCAGCGCCGTGTGCTCGTCCATTAGCACTTGCTCGTGCAGCACTTCCTCCTCGCCCGAGCCCTGCCTGGCGAGGCGCTGCGGATGCAACTCGACCTTGATCCAACCGCTTTCGCGGCGGTCGAACGCCTTGAAGGCGGCTATCGCGTCGCTCATGGGTTTGACCTGGGTAAGGATCTTCGCCGGGTCGATGCGTCGGCTGAGGACCAACTCGATCAGCTTGGGGATGTATTTGCGGTGATGACAGTTGCCCATGTTGATCGTCAGGTTCTTGTTCATCGCCAGACCGATCGGAAAACTGTCGGCCTGCGGCGGATAGACGCCGATGATCGACAAGGTGCCGGCCTTGGCCAAACCCTGCACCGCCCACTGCAACGCCTGGCTCGGCGCGTCGCCGGGGTGCCAGTTGGCGCCGTCGGGGTGAGTGACGGGTGTGACCTTGGCCATCTCGTCGCGAAAGCGGCCCTGGCGCAGCGGATTGTCATGGCTGTGGCGCGGCTGCTCGGCATCCACACCGACGGCATCGATGGCACGGTCCACACCGACCCCGCCGGTCAGGCGCAGCAGGGTTTGCACCGGGTCTTCACGGTCGAAATCGATCACCTCGGCGCCTTGCTGGCGCGCCATGCGCAGACGGTCGGGTAGGTGGTCGATGGCCAATACCCGCGAGGCGCCAAGCAGCAGGGCGCTGGCGATGGCGAATTGGCCCACCGGGCCGCAGCCGAATACCGCAACGGTATCGCCGGGAGTGATTTCAGCCATCTCGGCGCCGAAGTAGCCGGTGGGGAAAATGTCCGATAGCAGAATCGCCTGGTCGTCGCTGATCTCGCTGGGCAGTTTGACCAGGCCGATATGGGCGTAGGGGATGCGGGCCTTTTCCGCTTGCAGGCCATCGAAGGTGCCGGTCGCCTGCGGGCCGCCGAAAAACGCGGTGCCGGCTTGTTTGCCGTTGGGGTTGGCGACGTCGCATTGGGCGTAATAGCCGGCGCGACAGTATGCGCAGTTGCCGCAGGCGATGGTGGAACACACCACTACCCGGTCGCCGATCTGCAGGTTGCGCACATCCTCGCCAAGGGCTTCGACGATACCGACGCCTTCGTGGCCGAGAATGGTGCCTGCTCGCATGCCGCTGACGGTGCCGCGAACCAGATGCAAGTCGGTGCCGCAAATGGCGCTCGCGGTCAGCCGAACGATGGCGTCGGTCGGGGCTTGTAGCCTGGGTTCGGCAACCTCGTCGAGGCGGATGTCACCGACATCATGAAATACCACGGCTTTCATGCGGCTGTTCTCCGATTAGCGTGATCCCGCTTGATGAATGGCGCTGGAGCCTGGAACTGAAAGGCGCTTGAGCGGCGCTGCGGACCCTGGCAGGCGATTGCTGCAACGATTGCGGACAAACCGCTCAGTGCGCCTTGGCCACACCGTGCAGGACGGTGGCGCTGGCCCGGTTGCTGTCGATGCTGGCGATATTGCCCAGAGAAACCACGCCGACCAGGCGCTTGTCGCGGTTCATCACCGGCAGGCGGCGAACCTGGAGGTCGGCCATGTTCTTCGCTACATGCTGAACTTCTTCGTCCTCGAAGCAGTAGCGCACGCCCTGGCTCATGATTTCGCTGACCTTGGTATCTCCCGGTAGCCCTTCGGCGACCGCGCGTACGGTGATGTCACGGTCGGTGACCACCCCGGCCAGATGGTCGTTGTCGTTGACGAACAAGGCGCCGCAATCGACCCGCGCCATCAGTGCGGCGGCTTCGTGAATACTTTGATCCGGCTTAATGGTCTGTACGCCTCGGGTCATGATGTCGCTGATATTCATGATCTATTCCTCGCTTGGTTGCACTGGGTACGCTAACTGCACCCACAAAGTTGAGACTGGGGTGGGCGGGCACGGTTCAGAACTTTTTCCCGCCGTTGTGGTAGCGGCGGGCCAGGTGAGGAATAGGGGGCGGTGATGGTTGCAGCCTTGCTTTCGCCCGTCCGTGGGCCCGTGCCTTCTATAGAGCGTGCGATCCCGTAGATCCAATGTTTATGTACAAGGTCTAGGGTCTCGTAGGGCGGACATGCCGAAGGCTTGTCCACCATCCGAATGTCAGTGGCGGACAAGGCTGCGCCATGTCCGCCCGACCAAAGCGAGCTTCGTAGCTCCGATGAACTCCGGTAAGTCTCTCGGCTATTCGCGGAATGCTGTGCCGATCCGGACTTGCAAGTTTGTGTTTTCTGATCGCGGTGATCTCTGCTTCCGGGATAGGTTCATTAACGCGGCGAACTAGAGTTCTGGTTTCGCCCC
>CAMPJN010000007.1 GCA_946886875.1 uncultured Pseudomonas sp. | reverse complement strand
TGTTCGCTTCGCGCCGGCGACTTTCCATGCCGCCCGAATACCGGCGGGATAACTTTTCCGTTATCTTGATGGCAATCAATACCGCCGAAAAACCTCAAGCTACCGTGCCCACAGAATTCATCTGATGAGGCATCGCTATGAAAACCCGCCTAACGCCAATCGCCCTCGCCCTGCTCACCTGCGCCAGTGGCGCCGCTGCCGGCGAAGATTTCGCCAAGCTGATCGAGGACGGCAAGCTGATTCTCGATGCGCGCTACCGCTATGAGCATGTCGACCAGGACAACGCGCTGAACAACGCCAACGCGCAAACCCTTCGCACCCGTATCGGCGTGCAAAGCGGCAAGTGGTATGGCCTCTCGGCGCTGGTCGAGGCGGACAATGTCAGCCGCATCGGCGATGCCAGCTACAACAACACGCGCAACGGTCAGGGCGATTTTTCCCCGGTGGTTGACCCGGACGGCAGCGAGATCAACCAGGCGTTGCTGCGCTACGACCACCAATACGGCAGCGCGGTGGTTGGGCGCCAACGGATCAACCTGGATAACCAGCGCTTCGTCGGCGGCGTGGCCTGGCGGCAGAACGAGCAGACCTACGACGGTGTTCTCGGCCAGCTGAAACCCGTGGACGGTCTGACCCTGACCTACGCCTATATCGACAATATCAACAGCATCTTCGGCCCCGACGACAACCGCTTCGACAACCGCAGCAACCCGGCCAATATCGAAGGCCACAGTCACCTGATCAACGCCCAGTACGTACTGCGCCCCGAGCTGACGCTCACCGCCTATCACTACCTGCTCGGCCTGGATAACCTGGCGATCACGCCGGCCGCGGCCTATTCCACGCTGTCGAGCAAAACCACCGGCGTGCGCCTGCATGGCGTCGCACAGGGGCTTAGCTATGCCCTGGAATACGCACGGCAACGCGACTACGCCGGCAACCCCGCCGAGCTGAGCAGCGAGTACTACCTGGCCGAACTCGGCTACACAGTGGCCGGCACCGCGCTGAAGGCCGGCCTCGAAGTGCTCGGCGGCGACAATGGCCCGGGCAACCGCGCGTTCCAGACTCCGCTGGCGACCAAACACGCCTTCCAGGGCTGGGCCGATATCTTCCTCACCACCCCGGCTTCCGGGATCAAGGACAGCTACCTGAGTGCAGGCGCGCCGCTGCTCGGCGGCAGCCTGACCGGGGTTTATCACGACTATCGCGCAGAACAGGGCAGCAGCCATTACGGCGAGGAATTCAACCTGTCCTATGCCCATCCGGTGCCTGGGGTGAAAGGTCTGGTCGGCCTGATCAAAGCCGCGCGCTACGACGCCGACGACTTCGCCATCGATACCGACAAACTCTGGCTGCAGGCGCAGTACAGCTATTGATCGCCCCTCTCGGCCGCCGCCTTGCGTGGCGGCCGAACCTCACAAGGAAAGCCACCATGCATTACCTCGGATCGCGGCTCGCGCTGATTCTGCTGTTAGCCCTTGGCCAACTCGGCCAGGTCAGCTTGGCGGCGATCAGCGCAGCCGAAGCCATCAACCTTTCCGGCATGCAACGCATGCTCAGCCAGCGTATCGCCAAGAATTACCTGATGATTGGCAGCGAGGTGCGCGTCGAGCAAGCCAACCGCCAGCTCGACGAAAGCCTGGCGCTGTTCGACAGCAACCTGCAAACGCTTGAGCTTTACGTCGACAGCCCTGCCCTGCAGCAACAGCTCGAACAACTGCAACAACTTTGGCAGCCGTTCAAGCTGCAGGTGTTGCAACGCCCGCAGGCGGATCAGGCCCTGCAGGTCATCGGGCAAAGCCAAGCACTGCTGGATGCCAGCGAAACGTTGGTGCAAAGCATTGAGCGCCACAGCGGCGCCAAGACGGTACAGCTGGTAAACAGCAGCGGCCGTCAGCGCATGCTCAGCCAACGCATCGCCATGCTCTACCTCGCCGCCAGCTGGCGGGTGCCGGTGACCGACCTGGATAAGCAATTGCAGCAAAGCGTCGACGAATTCGATGCGACCCTTGCGCAACTGCTCGTCGCGCCGGTGAACGATGCGCAGACCCTGGCGCTGCTCGGCAAGGTCAAGGCGCAGTGGCGCTTCTCGCAAAGCGGCTTTCGCCTTTCCAACGATGGCCGCTACGTGCCCACGGTGATCAGCACCAGCTGCGACAGCCTGCAATTGCTGATGAATCAACTCACCTTGCTGTATGCCGGTAAACAGCCAAACACCGGACTGCCTCTTTAGAGGTAGTGCCTCGGAGGAATGGGCTCACCGCCCTTGCCGCCCTAGCATGGTGGCAAGGAGGTGGCCCAATGCTCACCGACGTTACGACGCTTGCCGCACTTCGACAACACCATCTATTCGCCAGGTTGCCCGAGTTCGCCTTTCAGGAAGTTTGCAACCTGGCCATCTCACGCCGGCTGGAAAGCGGCGACGTGCTCTTCCATCAGGGCGACAAGGCCGAGCGTTTTTATCTATTGCTGCATGGGCAGATCAAACTGATCCGCGTATTGCTCGAAGGTCAGGAAAAGCTGGTGGAGGTGATTTCCGCCGGCCAGAGTTTTGCCGAAGCGCTTTTGTTCAGTGGGGCGCGGCATTACCCGGTGACCGCCGGGGCCTTGAAGAACAGCACCCTGATCAGCATCGACGGCGCCCATTACCGGCAATTGCTGGAAAGCCAACCGAAGATCTGCCTCGACCTGCTGGCCGCGTTCAGCATCCGCCTGCATCAGCGCCTCAACGAAATCGACACCCTGTCCCTGGCCAACGCCAGCCGCCGGGTAGCTCGCTACCTGTGCCAACAGCAAGCCGTGGGCAACGGCAAAATCCATCTCAGCGTGCCCAAACGCCTGATCGCCTCGCAGTTGGGCATTCAGCCTGAGACCTTCTCGCGGATTCTCCATCGCCTGATCGACGCCGGATTGATCGCCATGGAACGCCGCGATATCCGCGTATTGGATAGCCACAGCCTGGCCAATTATTGCGATTGAATGGTTGTTTGTAGGAGCGGCTGGGCGGCACTCCGCCTTCGCCGCGAGAATTTCACAAGCGACAGCACGTAGCCTGGGTTGAGCGCAGCGATACCCAGGGCGCCGATACCCGGGTATCGCTTCGCTCAACCCGGGCTACAACAACGGACGGATCTGCCGTTCCTACAGAGCCTGGGCCTTGCCCGCCGGGGCTTGTTCTTTAACGGTTTCGCCGAGGGCGCAGATCAGGGCCCAGAGTCTGGGCGGCAGGTTGTCGGGGTCTAGGCTGTCGAGCAGGTTTTTGATGCCCAGGCCGAGGTCGGTGTCGCCTTCGATGGTCAGGCGGCGGCGGAAGAACAGGGTGTCCGGGTCTTCCTGGCGACTGGCGAGCAGGAGGAATTCGCGCCAGTTGCCGCGGATGCACACATCCACCGGCGCGTCTGGGGCGATGCGCAAGCCACGGTGGTCGCGGGTCAGGCACCAGGCCAGGTGCAAGTCGCTGACTTCCAGACGCAGCCAGCGTCCTTGCAGCAGATCGAACTCGCCGCCGGCCAGGGGTTCGGCGAACAGGCGCGCAATGACCTTTTCCAGCACCAGGCGTTGCAGCATGAAGGGCACGTGCTGGCCCAAGGGCAGCAACGGTTGGCCGGCACGCATGGCGAAACGGGCGAAGGTTTTCATTGCGGTAAATCCTCGGTGCCGAGCATGCCGGCGCGGCCATGCCAGTAACCATTGCAGCCGTCGACCGCCAGCGGCGGCAGTTCGCCGTTGCGCACCGCATCGAAGGCCTTTACCACCCCGCTCATGCCTTCGGCGCGGGGGCTCAAACGCAGCAGATCGGCGCCGTTTTCGACCAGTTGGCCGTAGTCCGCCAACAGGTTGTTGACCTTGGCCGACATGGTCTGGATGCCATTGAGGGTGAACAGCGGCTCTTGCTCCTGGCTGTGCAGCGTTATGCCTTCCGGGTAGTTCTCGCAGCATATCTGGCAATCGTCCTTGGGCCGATTCTCCGCCCGCGCGGTAAAGCAACGCGCCGAGTAAGCCAGGGGCAAATGGCCGTAGGCGAACACCTCGACTTCGGGCCGTGTCACGCCGAGACCATCGAGCTGTTTCAGCACGCTCAGCAGCAAGGTGCCGGAACATTCCACCGGCGGCACCCAGCGCTGCAAACCGCAGTCGACCAGCTCGGCCAGGGCATAGCCGTTGTACAGGTTGAGCGCCGGGCCGGCGACGAAGGGCAGTTTGCGCTCACTGAGGAACTGCACCGCACCCATGTCGTTGGCCTCCACTCGCAACTCGCCGTTGTCGCACAGGCGCTTGAGGCTGGACAGCTCGGAGGCCGCCTCGACCAAGGCCAAGCTGGACAACAGCAGTTCGGCGCGGGTGCATTCGCGCAGTTCGCGGGCCAGGCCGAGCCAGTCGTCCAGGCTCAAGGCGCGGCGCTTGGAGCACACGGTTTCGCCGAGGTAGATCGCATCCAGCGGTTGCTCGGACATTTCGGCGTAAAAATCCAGATACTTCTCGCGGCGCCAATAGAAGAGTACGGGGCCAAGGCTGAGTTTCATGATGGCCTCCTCATTGCCAGGATCGATGGTAGGCACCCAGGGTGGTCTGGCTGCCCTCGGAGAGTTCGTCCAATGCGCTGCGCCACTGCGGCTGCACGACGTAGCTCTGCGGCGCGCGGGCATGGGCGTCCAAAGCGCTGCGCCAGACCCGGGTGACCTGCTCGACATAGGCCGGGCTGCGCTGCCGGCCTTCGATCTTCACCGCGCTGACGCCCATGGCGGCGAGCTGCGGGATCAGGTCCAGGGTGTTCAAGCTGGTGGGTTCTTCCAGGGCATGGAAGCGCTGGCCGTCGACCAGGAAACGGCCCTTGCACAGGGTCGGATAACCGGCCGGCTCGTCCTTGCCGTAACGGTCGATCAGCACGCCGTTGAGACGCGAGGTCAGGCCCTCGGCGTCTTCCTGCCAGCGCACCGCCTTGGCCGGCGAACAGACGCCGCAGAGGTTGGGCGACTCGCCGGTGAGATAGGACGACAGGTGACAACGGCCCTCGGCCATGATGCACAGGCTGCCGAAGGCGAACACCTCGATCGGCACCGTGCTTTTGTCCGCGACCTGGCGCACCTGGGCCAGCGACAGCACCCGCGGCAATACCGCGCGGCGAATACCATAGCGCTGCTGATAGAGCGCCAGGGCCGCGGCGTTGGTCGCCGAGCCCTGTACCGACAGATGCAGATTGAGTGTCGGGTACTTGCGGCTGGCGTAAGCCAATACGCCCGGGTCGGCGGCGATCAAAGCATCCACGCCAAGGTCCGCGGCCTGATCGACCGCACGCTGCCAGCGGCTCCAGCCATCGGGCTGGGCGTAGGTGTTGACCGCCACATAGAGCTGCCGGCCCTGCTGACGAATCAGTTGCAGGCCGGTTTCCAGTTGTTTGTCATCGAGGTTCAGGCCGGCGAAATGCCGCGCATTGGTGTCGTTGCGAAACCCCACGTAAACCGCATCGGCGCCCTGCCGAACCGCGGCCTTGAGCGCAGGCAAACTGCCTGCCGGGCAAATCAGTTGCATGGAAACTCCGTGCTGCGACAAAAATAAGGACTCTAGGGATTTACCCGCGCAGTCGCCTTGATCGGGGTCAACAAGCCCTCGGGGACGGGTGAATCCATGGCTATGCCTTCGTTAAGTGTTATGTGCAGCGATGCCTTGTAGGAGCCAGCTTGCTGGCGATGCTTTTGACCTAAAAAATCGCCAGCAAGGACTGGGCGTCCCCCTGGTTCCTACACCGTATGCCTCGCGACATCCGCTCCGTAAAAGACCGCACGCCCTCCTACATCACTCAGTGCAACAACTCGCTAAACGGCAGGTACTCAATCAGCTCGCCCTGCTCCAGGGTTCTACCCACATCGATCACCGCCAGGCCATCGGCCCAACAGGCGGAGGTGAGCATCGCCGAGCCCTGTTGCGGGTGCAGGCATACGCGCAGCTGGCCGTCCTGCTCCTGCAGCCGCGCGCGCAGGTATTGGCGCCGCGCATTGGCCTTGGGCCAGGCGAAACCAGCCGGTATGCGCAACGGCTGCGGCAGTACGCTGAAGCAGCCCTGGGCGCGCAACAGGAATGGCCGCGCCACCACCAATGCGGTGATCAAGGCAGCCGCCGGGTTGCCCGGCAAGCCGATCCAGGGCTTGCCGCCGACCTCGCCGAAGGCCAGGGGTTTGCCCGGCTGGATCGCCAGGCGCCACAGGTGCAGCTCGCCGAGCTCGCGAATCGCCTGTTTGAGGTGATCCTCCTCGCCGACCGAGACGCCGCCGGAGGTGATCAGCAGATCCCATTCGGATGCCGCCAGGCTCAGGGCGTCGCGGCTGGCGGCCAGTTCGTCGGCCATGATTTCGTAGTCATGTACCTCCAGCCCCAGGCTCTCCAGCACACCGGCCAGGCTGTAGCGATTGGCGTTGTAGATTTGCCCCGGCTGCAGCGCTGCGCCGGGTTCGCGCAGTTCGTTACCGCTGCTCAGCAGGCCGACCCGTAAACGCCGATAAACCGCCACCTGGGCAACGCCAAGACTCGCCAGCAGGCCCAGTTCCTGGGCGCGCAAACGCCGTCCGGCGGCCAATACCAGACTGCCGGCCGCCACCTCCTCGCCGCGTTTGCGCACATGCTCGCCGCCCTTCACCGGTGGCAACCACAGCTGCTCGCCTTCGAGCCGGCAATGTTCCTGGGCGACCACGGTGTCGGCGCCGGACGGCAGCGGCGCGCCGGTGAAGATGCGTACGGCATGCCCGGCCGGCAGCGCTTGGCTCGCCGCATCGCCGGCGGCAATCCGTCCGGCCAGCGGCAGGTAGCCGCCAGCGGCGGGCAGATCGGCGGCGCGCAAGGCGTAACCGTCCATGGCGCTGTTATCCCAGGCCGGCACCTCGAAGGGCGCGCGTAGCGGTTCGGCCAGCACCCGACCGAGCGCCTTGTGCAAGGCGACGCGCTCCATGGCCGGTGGCGCCGGTGCGTGGGTCAACAGTTCGGCGATCGCCTCGTCGACCGGGCGCAGCTCCTCACCCGTGCAATTGCAGGCACTCATGAACGGGCTCCGCAGAGCTGCACCTGGGGCTGATCGGCCAGGCGCTTGAGGTGGGCGACGAAGTTGCACGGGCCGGTACGGCTGTCCAATTGTTCGCAAAGAATTTTCTGCCAGGCGGTGCGGCAGGCATTCGGCGAGCCGGGCAGACAGCAGATCAATACGCCGTTGCTGATTCCGGCCAGGGCGCGGGACTGCAGACTGGAGGTGCCTATTTCCGCCAACGAGACCTGGCGGAACAATTCGCCGAAACCATCGACCTGTTTGTCCAGCAGCGGCGCGACCGCCTGGGGGGTGTTGTCGCGGGCGGTAAAACCGGTGCCGCCGGTGATCAGCACCACCTGCACCAGCGGGTCGGCGATCCAGGCGCACAGCTGGGCGCGGATCTGCCAGATATCGTCGATCACCAGGGCACGCTCGACCAAGGCGTGGCCGGCGGCCTCCAGGCTCTCGATCAAGGTTTGCCCGGACGTGTCTGTCGCCAAACTGCGGGTGTCGCTAACGGTCAGTACCGCGATACGCAGCGATTGAAAATCGGCACTCGATAAATGAGCCATGCGCAAAGCCTCCATTGGGTGTGACGGCAGACTGCACCGCCGAGGTAGCGCGGCCTATTCCTCGTTGGAGGTATCCCCATTCGCCGACGGGCCGCAAACCCCGGCGCATCGGGGCGCCGCCGATGGCTGCGACCCAAGGTCGCGGCCGCATGCGCATTCGATAAGTGGCGTAGGTCGGGTTAGCGGCAATCGGCATGCTGCTGGTCACAGCGCAATTCACGCCGCCGGGTAACCCGACAGGAGGACTCGCGGTTGTGCCATGGAGGGTTACGCCGCAGGTAAATGGATGGCTTACCTGCAACCGCGTTGGCGGCTAACCCGCCCTACGGGACTTGTATACGGTCAGCCGGAACATGTGGGACCTGCGCTTAGCTCTCTGGGCGCTGCAAAGCGCTGCTGCGCGGTGGGTTGAGGTCGTGCTCAAAGACTTTGCAGAGCATGCCCATGGTCAGTCGTCCACTGGCGGAAACCTCGATGCGCTGGCGGCTCAGCACCAATAAACCATCGCGGTGCATTTGTTCCAGCAACGGCCAGGCGGCAGCGAAGTAATCGCGCAAACAGATGCCGAACTGCGCCTCGATGCGGCCTATATCCACGGAAAAATCGCAGACCAGGCTGTCGATCAGCGCGCGCCTGAGATTGTCGTCCGGCCCACAGCGCAAACCACGGCTGGTCGCCAGCTGGCCCATCTGCAGTTGCCGCTGATAACGCGCCAGATCGCGGCTGTTCTGCGCATAGATATCGCCGACCTGGCTGATCGCGGATACGCCGAGGCCGATCTGATCGCAAACCGGGTGGCGGCTATAGCCCTGACAGGTGCGCCGCAGCTGGCCGTTTTCCTGGGCGATCGCCAGGTCGTCCTCGGGCAAGGCGAACAGCCCGGTGCCAATATAGCGATAACCGGCGAGGCTGAGCTGCTCGACCCCGTGTTGGCGCATGGCGCGTTTGTCCTCGGCGCTGGAAAGGCCGCGGATGGAAAAGCGCCGACGCGGCCAATAGCGCTGCAACGGCTCGGCGTAATCGAACAGGGTCACCCTGCTCGGCTGCAACTCGACGATGGCGGCCACTTTGCGGGCGAAACTGACGCGGGTTTGCCAAGCGCGGCCATAACCCAGATCGATGTTCACCGAACGGAAATGCAGCGCCCGCGCGGCATCGATCAGCGAGCGGACTTGTCGCGGGCTCTGCAGGGCGATGGTTCCGCAGTTGTTGGCCTCGAAGTCCGGCACGCCGATGCTGACGTGATTGAAACCCAGTTCGCGCAGCAGCCCCATGGTTGCCCAGTCGGTACTCGATTGTTCGATCTCGATGGCGTAATCGCCGGAATCGTAATCCAGCAAACTGAAGCGCTTGCGCAGGTGCGTCATCAGTTGGCGCAGCTGCTCGGCGCTGAGCGTGCTGCCGCCGGCCAGGTGAAGTTCCTCGACGTGCTGCTGCGGCCCCAGGTGGCAGCCGATCAAGTCGATCTCGCGCTCCAGGCGTTGCAGATAGATAGCGCTGGCACTGGCTGCCGTGTCGACGCGGCCATGGCTGAGGGCGCGGCGATTGGCCACCCGCACCGCCAGGGATAAGGGTCGCTGCGCTTGCCGGCTGCTGCGCAATGCGCGCAACAGATCCAATGAACCTATTGCGCGATGAAAACTGTCGCTATCGGGATAGCCGCCATAGCTGAAGCCGCCATGGGCATAGCGGTTGAGCGGCGCGCTGTCCCAGTCGATGGAATCGAACATCTGGCTCTCCCACGTATGAGCACGTGAGGACAGTGTCCGGGGGATCGCTCGCAAGCTCCTTGACCTGCGTCAACTTGCTTGGTAAGGCCGCTTATTTCAGCCCCAGGCGTCGTGCCAGCTTGTGCAGATTGCTCGGGTCGAGGTCGAGCAGACGCGCCGCGCTGGCCCAATTGTCATCGCAGGCTTGCAGCGCCTGGGCGATGCTGCGGCGCTGACAGGCGTCCACCGCTTCGCGCATCGAACAGACCATCGCCGGCTCCTGCTCAAGCGCTGCCATGGGCTCTGCCGTCGCACCCTGGCGGATCGAATTGTCGAGGTCGAACAACTCCGGCTCCAGGGTGAGGATCTCGGTGCGGCTGGCGCCGCGGCTGAGCAGTTTCAACGCGGCGCGGCTGATCACATGCTCCAGCTCGCGCACATTACCCGGCCATGGGTAGGCCAACAGCGCCCGTTCCGCCGCCGGCGACAAACGCATGCTGCGCATCCCCAAACGGGCACGGTTGAGTTCGAGGAAGTGCCCGGCCAGCATCAGCAGGTCATTGCCGCGCTCGCGCAACGGCGGAATCGGCACCGGATACACCGACAGGCGATGGTAGAGATCGGCGCGAAAGTGCCCGTCCCGAATGCTGTCCGGCAGATGGCGGTTGGTCGCGGCGATGATGCGCACATCGACGTGCAGCGGTTTGTCGGCGCCCAGGCGCTGGATCTCACCGTTCTGCAGGGTGCGCAGCAATTTGGCCTGCACGCTCAAGGGCAACTCGCCGACTTCATCGAGCAACAAGGTGCCACCATTGGCCGCGTCGAAACGTCCGGGGCGGTCGGTGGTGGCGCCGGAAAAAGCGCCTTTGACATGGCCAAACAGCTCGCTTTCGGCCAAGGACTCCGGCAGCGCCGCGCAATTGACCTGGATCAGCGGCTTATTGCGCCGCCGCGACAGGCTGTGCAGACGGCGAGCGAACAGCTCTTTGCCGACCCCGGTCTCGCCGAGCAGAAGCACCGGCAGTTCCGAGTCGGCGACCACTTCCAGCTCGCCGAGCAACTGGCGGATGGCCTGGCTCTGACCGAGAATTTCGCCGTCTTCCAGGGCCAAAGGCGTGTTTTGCACGGGGCTGCGCGACAGCCGTAGCCCCCGGTTCTCCTGCTCCAGGCGGGTCACCCGGATCGCCGCCTCGACCATCAGGCTGTAGCGCTGCAAATCGCGCCGGGCATTGCTGTCGAAGGTATTGGCGTGCAAGGCATCAAGGGTCAGCGCGCCCCACAGCTGGCCTTCGACATAGAGGCTAACGCCCATGCAATCGTGCACCGGCAGCGGCTCGCCGACATGCGCGTCGAGCAGGCCGTCATAGGGATCGGGCAGGCGGCTGTCGGGCTCGAACCAGGTCGGTTCGCGCGCAGCCATGATCGCCGCCAGCCGCGGATGCTGGGCGATCACGAAACGCCGGCCGAGGGCTTCATGCACCAAGCCGACCGCGGCCAGCGGGCGCAGGCTGTCGCCATCCAGACGCAGCAACCCGACCGCGCCGCAATTGAAATGCTCGCGCAGGGTGTGCACCAGGCGCTGCAGGCGTACGGCATTGGCCAATTCGACAGTCAGATCGGCAAGCAGGCTGGCTTCCAGCATGGTGATTATTACCCTGATTTGGTGGTTAAAACCCTGTCAGATCAAGGTCTTATCAACCACAGCCAATAAATAAACACTAACTTTCAATGACTTGAGCATGGCACGAGTGCTGCTATCGACCTATGACCCCGATCAACTCTTGTTCAATGCGCAAGGAAAACGCCATGCACGACCATCTGCTGGACCAAACCCTCGGCAACCTCGCCTGCGACATCCCCGGCGCCACCCGCCTGTTCCATACCTTCAATCTGGACTTTTGTTGCGGCGGCCAGCAGAGCCTGCGTGAAGCCGCCAAACGCCGCGGCCTGGAGCCGGAAACCATCGCCGCCGAACTGGACGCACTACGAGCGCACAAAGGCGCGGCCCACGATTGGCGGCTCGAACCCAGCCACTTGCTGATCGCCCACATTCTCAGCCGCTACCACGCCTGCCATCGCGAACAACTGCCCGAACTGATTCGCCTGGCCAGCCGTGTCGAGCAGGTGCATGGCGAGCGCCGCGATTGCCCCAATGGCCTGGCCGATCATCTGCGCGAAATGCAGCAGGAACTCGAGAGCCATATGCTCAAGGAGGAGCAGATCCTCTTCCCGATGCTGCTCGAAGGATTGGGCCGGCAGGCCACGGCACCGATCGCGGTGATGCGCTTCGAACACGACCACCACGGCATGGCCCTGGAACGCCTGCTCGACCTCACCGCCCACATCACCCCGCCGGAGGATGCATGCAATACCTGGCGCGCCCTTTATCGCGGCTTGCAGGAACTGCGCAGCGACCTGATGCAACACATCCACCTGGAAAACAACGTGCTGTTCGTCAATGCCCTGAAGCCGCAAGCGACGCCTTAGCCGACAAGCCTTTGGCGTAATCCGGGATCCAGGTTGTTGCCGGATGCTTTGGCAGGGAGGACATGGCGCAGCCTTGTCCGCCGCTGGCATCCGGATGACGGACAAGCCCAAGGCATGTCCGCCATCCGAGACGGTAAGCCTTGTCACCAACTCAGATAGAACATGCCCTTGGCCAGCACCACGATGCCGAGCATGTGGGCAAACAGGCTGAGGTGAATGATGCGCAGATATCGGCCATTCATGCTCCCGCTTCTGAATAGCCACATGGCGCCGAAGAAGTGCCCGAGCACACTGGCAGCGAGGATGATCTTCAGACTTAACAAGGTATTGAAGGACGATGCCAGCGGTGCGGCGAGCGCCGGCAGGTAACGCAACCAGAGCATCCCCAGCCCGGCACCGAACAACGTCAGCAGCACCCAGGGCATCAGGCTTCTGGCCCGGCGGCCGATGGCGCGCTCCATCTGCCCCATTACCTCGGTCGGCACCTGCTTGCGCACGCTCTCCAGGATCAAGACTTCAAAGAACACCGTGCCGATAAATATCAGCGCGGCGAACAGGTGCACCGTCAGCAGAATTCCATAGCTCATGGCTCGATCTCCCCCTCTCGCTCATGCCCGTCCGCGCAGCTCAACCCGGATGCCCGTCAACCCGCGCGCTGCACAGCATCGGGCCGTAACGCCAGGCGAACAGGGCGAACGCCAGCGCCCAGCAAGCTGCCGCCAGCCACAGGCCCGCGAACGGCCAGATCTCGATCAGCCCGACCCGGCTCAGCGCGCCCAGGTGCAGCAGGATAAATGCCAGGTTCATCCCCGCCGGCGGCGTCAACATGCGCCCGGTATGGCCCAGGCTGACCCGCGCGATCATCGCCAGAATCAGTCCGGCCATGGAGCCCACGGTCAGCGCGTGCAGCGGCTGGCTCTGACTGCTGATCAGGCCGAAATGCCACAGCGCCATGCCCAGGCACGCGAGCGCCAACCAGGCGTAGGCCAGGTGCAGCGACCAGAGCAACGGCACCCGCCAGATGCCCGCGTCGTACCAACGCGCCAGACGCAACCCATGGCCGAGCGCCAACAGCGCGAACAAACCGCCCACCCAGACATTGCTCTGCAATGCGCTACCCGCGGCATAGAGCACCGCCACCGCCGCGGAACCGAGCAGCAGGGCCCAGTCGAGCCACTGCCAAGGCTGCACCGCATTGACCCGGCCGAGACCGCGCTGGGTGAAAAATGGAATCACCCGCCCGCCGATCAAACCCATCATCGCCGCCACCAACCAGACCCCGGCCAACACCGCCTGGCGCTGCAGCGCTTCGTCGGCATTCGCCAGGCCGAGCAGCGACAGGCCATCGGCAACCGCCAGCAACAGCAACACCACCACTATCGGGTAATTACGTTTTTGCCTGACCAACCACAGCGTACGGCCCATGACGGCAGCCAATGCCAGGGGAAATACCAGTTCCAGCACAACCAGCAGCGCCAGCGGTAGATCGCCCAGCCAGGCCAACCGCGCCAACAGCCAGAACCCCGCGAGTAGGACCAGGGCACGACCGTGCAATCCCGGCCGGCCGGTCCAGGTTTGCACCGCGGACAACAGAAAGCCGGCGACTATGGCCATGGCGAAGCCGAACAACAGTTCGTGGCGGTGCCAGACCAACCAACCGCCAGCCGGCTGCCATTCACCCAACCAGCCGCTCAAGGCCGCCAGCCAAAGTGGCACGGCGAACAGCGCGAACAGGCAACCGCCGAGAAAGAATGGCCTGAACCCTAGCCGCCAGAGCGGATGAATCGATAGTGCCTTACGACGGTCGAGCACTTGCATAGGTGAAACTCCTGTTAACGCAATCAGCTGGGCATGACGAGCGAGGTGGCGAACCAGACTACGCCATTGGGCGATTTGGGGTTGGCAGCGCGGGCGCGCGTGAAGCGGCGCCCACGATAGCCCTTCCATAACTCGTGCCAACCCGAAAATACCCGGTATATCAAGCAGTCGGGTGACCATGGGGTTATTTACACCCCATACACAAGGGTATTTATCACCCTATCTTGTCCAAATAACACTGCAGGCGCGCGGTCATAGTCAGGGATCAGCTGGGTGTCGTCGTAAGCATTGCGAGCGTCGCAAAAACAAAGGCAGTGACTAAAGCAATAATCTCTAATAAAGCTGACTACTTATATAGAAAACATATAGACGCAGGCGTATTTATCCAAAGGCCAAACTTTAGTAATGCAAGCGTTACGCTCCAAGTACATAAAATATGCACCTGCGGCGTAACTATACAAAACCTGTACAAGACAAGTAGTCGAATCTAAAAACGCGCTGAAAATGATGGCATTTTAATTGCGAAAAGCACCGTTTATCGGAGCAGTTGGCGCCTCGATTTTTTACAGCTACTTTCAAGCTACGCACCCGAGGGTAGGGACAAATGACCACCGACCTGGACGTTCTCTTAAGCGACCTTTGCGATTGCGAGGTGTCAAGCACGGGCAGGCCAGACGGAAGCCTGGTACTCGCCATAAGCCGCCACGATGGCGAAGAATTTAAACGCGTAATTGATCGAAGTCTCACTTTGGACGAGGTTGTACGCTTGATAAAGCTTGATCTATTCAGTGAAAAAGGAGCATTGTCACCACGTACGGCTATCGAGCCGCACTACAAGAAAGCGCTGCCCACTTACTCGAAAAAACCTCTGTTAAGAACCAGAGGTTCACAACTATGGGTAAACCGAGCGCACGATAAGATTAATTGACACGCCTGCCATGTGGTTTCTTTGAAAGGGGTCGATTTACGTAACAACCGCTATCGCGATGGATCACCGACGTACTATCGGTAAGCATTGACTAGCTGCTCTCATGGCAGGAGAGAAAAATATGGATATTAGCGCACACAAATATTTTTTCAGCGAATTGAATTGGGCTGAACGTGAACAACGCTTGAATATAGTTCTATGTACTTTCGCCACACTAATCAGCGCCATTACATTAATGAGCGCCATTCTTTTATATAGCAAACAAAGTACCGCCTCTATATTCGGCGAAGATATTGATTACTTCCCCCACCGTAATAACTTCAGCTCTGGGTATTTGGCTGAACGCGGCTATAGCAGTTGCCAATCCCAGGCGCGAGCAAGTTATCCACGTCTAGATGATGACGATTGCACCCAGGGTTGTGTAGGCAATAGCGCAGAAACGCCGGCAACCGCCGACATCACCTGGTTGGTGCTGGAATGCGATGACGCAGAGAACACCCTCTACACCGAATTTGCCCAGGAGTTGTTTCATGGCATGGGTAATGGTCTGAACATCCAGATCGTCAAACGTCATTGGTCTTTCTGACCTGTTCCACTCTGACGCCTTCATTGAAAGCCCTCTATTCCGGGGCTTTCAGGCGCTCATAGTAATCCGGAAGATGCAACAGGGCATGGCGCGCGGCGGCAGTCCTGACCTTGTTGCGTTGGCCTTCGAACTTGACGGTTTCACTGACCGCCGCAATATGCCCCGCCACTTCCATTGCGCAGGCAAAACACATAACCCCATCCAACTCGCTATCCGCCGAGGCCATGCCGGTATTGGCCAGGGCGATAGTCGCACCACTGCGCGCCAATGCGCCGCGGGCCATTTCACGAGCAACTTCCTCACTGGTTAAACCAAAGCGCTCGATTGTTTGCGGATCAACGCCCAGTTGCGATTTTTTTTGCATCGACCGAATAAACCACGAAGCCGCTATCGAACACTGCGGCGCACCCCGGAATATCGGCGACCAGCGCCGCGATCAATCCTGCCGTGGCCGATTCCGCAGTAGTCATGACCAAGTTATTACGCGCTAAAAAATTCACCACCTGCTCGACACTGCGCATTGCCCTACTCCCATCACTGTCTGCCAACCGATCCGAGGCGTTGGAGAGGCTGCCGTGCACTTGGTTCAGGGGTTTTGCGTGGCTGCTGGCTTCGTGTCGGGGTTTTCGAAAAAAAGGTGAAACTTTCTAAATCCGCAGCCGGTCAGGATTCTTCGGAGGCTTCACTAACGCCAGCTTGTACATCAGCTCGCAGAACACGGAGTCGCTTAACGGCTTGCCATTGAGTGTGCGGGGCTGCTTGGTCCTGCCAGGATGCTTCACCGGAGGACGGTATGGGAAATCTTGGAGCTCCGGCTCAGTTGGACAATTTGGACTACCTCGCAGCCAGAACCCCGCTCTTAGAACACATCAATAGCAACAAGAAAAAAATCCTTTATGTGACTTCCGAGTTCGCCGACCTGGTGAAGATCGGTGGCCTCGGCGACGTGTCCGCGGCGCTGCCCAGGGCGTTGGCCGCGTACCACGATATACGCGTGCTGATTCCGGGTTATCCGCAGGTGCTGGCCAGCGAGAACCCGATTCGCATCATCGGCCGTATCGCCGGCCATGCCGCCCTGCCCGCTTGCCGCATCGGCCGCATGGACCTCAGCGACGGCTTGATCGTTTACGTGATCCTCTGCCCGGCGTTGTACGAGCGCGATGGCTCGCCCTATACCGATACCGAGAATCGCGATTGGCCCGACAACCCTATTCGCTTCGCCCGCCTGGGCCTGGCCGCGGCGGAAATCGCCGCCGGCAATGCCGGCATGCAATGGTGCCCGGAGCTGGTACATGCCAACGACTGGCCCAGCGGCCTGACGCCGGCCTATATGGCCTGGCGCGGCTTGCGCACACCGAGCGTGTTCACCATTCACAACCTGGCTTATCAGGGTTTGTGCGATGCGCGCCGCTCACCGGAGCTGGGCCTGCCCGAGGAGGCCATGAATGGCGCCCGGGCCAATATGGAGTTCTACGGCAAGCTGTCCTTTATGAAGGCCGGCATCGCCTATGCCAGCTATATCACCACGGTCAGCCAGACCTATGCGCGCGAGATCACCACCGCCGACTTCGGCTGCGGGCTCGATGGCCTGCTCAGGTGTGCGGTGGCCGAGGGCCGTCTGAGCGGCATCGCCAATGGCATCGACGACAGCTGGGACCCGACCAGCGACCCACATCTGGTCGAGGGTTTCAGCGCCCAGCACTGGCAGGGTAAACGCGCCAATGCCGCCTATGTGGAGCGCATCTTTGCCCTGCACTCCGATCCCGGCCCGCTGTTCGCCGTGGTTTCGCGTCTGGTCGAACAGAAAGGCATCGACCTCACCCTGGAAGTCGCCGAAGCCATAGTCGCAGCGGGTGGCCGGCTGGCCGTGATCGGCCGTGGCGAACCGGAGTTGGAAGCGACCATGAGCGCCCTGGCCCAGCGCCACCCTGGGCGTATCGGCGTGCATATCGGCTTCAACGAAACCGATGCGCGACGCATGTTCGCCGCCAGTGACTTCCTGCTGATGCCCTCGCGCTTCGAACCCTGCGGCCTCAGCCAGATGTATGCCCAGCGTTTCGGCTCGCTGCCGATCGCCCGTTGCACCGGTGGCCTGGCCGATACCATCGAAGACGGGGTCAATGGCTTCCTGTTCCACGAAGCCAGTCGTTCCAGCTATCTGCAGGCGATCGAACGCGCCCTGTATGTTTTCCGCCATCCCGAGCTGCTCAATGCCATGCGCTGCCAGGCGATGGCCACGCCACTTTATTGGCGTCAAGCAGTTCAGCCGTATGACCAGCTCTACCTGCGCTTGCTGTTACCGCACGCGCACCCCGACGCCGCGAAGGCCCAGGCGGGGGTAATACCTTGATTACACCGGTCGAATATCAACATGGCGCGCTACGAGAAAACGAGCGATGTACCCGATTCTCCCTGTGGGCGCCGGATGCCAACCAGGTCGCCGTGGTCTTCAGCAACGGTCGCTCCCATGCGCTGCAAGCCGAAGACGACGGCTGGTTCTGCGCACGCCTGGAGTGCGCCGAAGGGCAAACCTACCGCTTTCTGATCGACCAGCATCTGCTAGTGCCAGACCCCGCCTCGCGGGCTCAGATCGAGGGCGTGCAGGGGCCGAGCCAGGTGGTCGATCACCAGTCCTACCGCTGGCAGGCGACCAGTTGGCTGGGGCGGCCCTGGCACGAAACGGTGATCTACGAAGTGCACGCGGGCCTGTTCGGCGGCTTCGTCGGCGTCGAAGCCTTACTGCCGAGCCTGGTCGAGCTGGGGGTCACCGCCATCGAACTGATGCCCATCGGCGAATTTCCCGGCCAGCGCAACTGGGGTTACGACGGTGTATTGCCGTTCGCCCCGGCCAGCGCCTACGGCACCCCGGCGCAGTTGAAACACCTGATCGACACAGCCCATAGCCTGGGTTTGATGGTGTTTATCGACGTGGTCTACAACCACTTCGGCCCCGAGGGCAATTATCTCGGCCAGTACGCCCGAGCGTTCTTCAATATGCAAGCGCAGACGCCCTGGGGGCCGTCGATCGACTTCCAGCGCCAGCAAGTACGGGATTTTTTCTGTGAAAACGCCCTGATGTGGGTACTCGACTACCGCGTCGACGGCCTGCGCCTGGATGCGGTGCATGCCATTCCCGAACAGGGCTTTCTCGTCGAGCTGGCTGAGCGCGTGCACGGCGCGGTCGGCGGCAATCGCCAAGTGCACCTGATTCTGGAAAACGAGGACAACAGCGCGAGCCTGTTGAACAAGGGCTACGTCGCGCAATGGAACGACGACGGCCATAACGTCCTGCATGTGTTGCTCACCGGCGAAAAACAAGGCTATTACGCGGATTTCAGACAGGACCCCACGCGCAAGCTGCTGCGCTGCCTGGCCGAAGGTTTCGTCTATCAGGGCCACCTCAACCGGCATAGCCAGTCTCGCGGAGAAACCAGCGCCCATCTGCCGCCGACCTCCTTCGTGCTGTTTTTGCAGAACCACGACCAGATCGGCAACCGGGCGTTCGGCGAGCGCTTGATCGAGCTCGCCAACGAGGATGTGCTGAAAGCCGCGATCGCCTTGCTGTTGCTGTGTCCGATGATCCCGCTGCTGTTCATGGGCGAGGACTGGGGGGCCAGGCAGCCGTTCCTGTATTTCACCGATTACCGCGAGCCGCTGGCCACCGCGGTGCGCGAGGGCCGCCGCAACGAGTTCAGCGAATTCGCCGAGTTCGCCGACCCGGCCCAGCGCGAGCGCATCCCCGATCCAAACGCCCTGAGCAGCTTCGCCGACTCCCTGCCCTTGTTCGACCCGCGCCAGAACCCCGAGCAGCAGGCCTGGCGCGACTATTACCAGAAGCTGCTGCAGCTGCGCCACGAACATCTGCTGCCGCGCTTACCCGGTGCGCACTCGGAGCGCCTAAGCCTGTTTGCCGAGGGCGCGATCGCCGCCGTCTGGCGCCTGGGCGACGACAGCCTGCTGCGTATCGACCTCAACCTCAGCGATACGGCAGTGCGCGGCGAAGCGCTGAACCCAGCCGCGCGCCTGCTGTTCAGCCGCGGCCTGGACCTCGACCAGTTCGCCCAGGGCACCCTGGCGCCGCGCAGTATCGCCGTGAGTCTGGAGCCTTCGCCGTGAGCGATGCTGCGTTGGCCAAGTTGGCCCGAGCCGCCGGCCTCAACGTCGACTGGATCGATGCGGACGGTCGCGCCCAGCATGTCGCCGTGCCCGCACAACGGGATCTGCTCGAAGCCCTCGGCCATCGCGCCGGGAGCATTCGCCAGATCGCCGAAAGCCTGACCAGGATCGAGGAGCAACAACATAGCGCGCCATTACCGCCGCTGTTGACCCTGGAGCGCGAACAATCCGTCATCCTCAACCGGCACTTTCAGCCCGACACGCCTTTTCTGCTGATCTGCGAAGGCGGCGAGCGCGTTGACGGCCGCCTCGACCATGCCGCCCGCCTGCCGCCGATCACCCGCTGCGGCTATCACAAACTGCTGATAGGCAGTCAGCAACTGACCCTGGCGGTCGCACCGCCGGCCTGCCAGAGCGTGGCCGAACTTAGCGGCCGCCGCTGCATCTGGGGGCTCACCGCGCAGCTATATGCGCTGCGCCGCAACGGCGACGGCGGCCTCGGCGATACCAAGGCCCTGGAAATACTCGCGCGCAGCGCCGCGGAAAAAGGCGCCGACGCCCTGGCCATCAGCCCCACCCATGCGATGTTCGCCGCCAACCGGGATATCTACAGCCCCTACTCGCCCTCCAGCCGCCTGTTGTTCAATGCGCTCTATGCCGCGCCAGCATCGATTCTCGGCGAACAAGCGGTCACCGTCGCGCTCAAGGCCTGCGCCCTGGAACAGCAATGGGCGCAACTCGAAGCCCTGCCATTGATCGACTGGCCGGCGGTGGCCAGCGCCCGGCACACACTGCTGCGCGCACTGTATTCGGGGTTCGGCGACAGCACGCCGCATTTGCGCGAGGACTTCCAGCGTTTCCGCCGCGAAGGTGGCGAAGTGCTGCAGCAACACTGCCGCTTCGAGGCGCTGCATGCGCATATGCTCGCCAACGGTCAGCCCGGCGATTGGCGCAACTGGCCCGAACGTTACCGCGACCCGGCGCTCCCGGCGGTGCAGCAATTCGCCGCGCAACGCCGCGGCGAAGTCGACTATCACGCCTTCTGCCAATGGTTGATCGACCGCTGCCTGGCGCGGGCGCAAAACACGGCGTGCGCCGCCGGGATGAAGATCGGCTTGATCGCCGACCTCGCAGTGGGTGCCGACGGTGCCGGCAGCCAAGCCTGGGCGCGCCAGGACGAATTTCTGCATACCCTCAACGTCGGCGCGCCGCCGGATATCCTCAATCGCTCCGGTCAGGATTGGGGACTCTCGGCTTTTTCGCCGAATGGTTTGCAGCGCAACGGTTACCGCGCCTTTATCGAGATGCTCCAGGCCAACCTCGCCCATGCCGGCGGTTTGCGCATCGACCACATCATGGGCCTGCAACGCCTGTGGGTATTCCCCTGCGGCAGCCACTCGCGCGCGGGCGCCTACCTCGACTATCCGTTCGACGAACTGCTGCGGTTGATCTGTCTGGAATCCTGGCGCCATCAGGCGCTGATCGTCGGCGAAGACCTCGGCACCGTACCCGAAGGCATGCGCGAGGTATTGGCGCAGCGCCATATCCTCGGCATGCGCGTGCTGCAGTTCGAACAACGGGACGCTCGCTTTATCCCACCAGAAGCCTGGCCCCATGATGCCCTGGCCACCACCACCACCCACGACTTGCCCAGCATGTGCGGCTGGCTGGCCGGGCGCGATATCGAGTGGCGACAAGCCGCAGGGCACGAAACAGCCGAGCAAAGCCAAATCGACCTGACCCAGCGCGAACGCGACAAAATCGCCCTGCGCCAGGCGCTATGCGCCAGTGGGCAACTGCAAGCCGACGAACACAGCGCGCAGCTGCAGCTCGATGCCTGCGTCGGCTTTATCGCCAGCACCCCGGCGCCATTGGTGCTGCTGCCGCTGGAGGATGCCCTGGGCGAGGAAGAGCAAGCCAATCTGCCCGGTCCCGGCGACCAGCACCCCAACTGGCGGCGGCGCTGGGAGATACCGGTGGAGCAGATGCTCGATACCCCGGCAGCCGCCAGGCGGCTCAAGCGTTTGCAGCAAACCCGTCAGCGTCGCGAGGAAGCGGGACATGGAGGAAGCGGGCCATGACTGAACTCCTGGCGACAGTGCGTCTGCAATTTCATCGCGGCTTCACTCTCGACGATGCCGTGCCCCTGGTGGATTACTTCGCCCGCCTCGGCATCAGCCATCTGTACGCCTCGCCGTTGCTCACCGCCCGGCCCGGTTCGATGCATGGCTACGATGTTGTCGACCCGACCGCGATCAACCCCGAGCTGGGCGGCGAAGAAGCACTGCAGCGCCTGGTCGAGGCCTTGAGAAAGCGCGATATGCGGCTGATTCTCGACATAGTCTCCAACCACATGGCCGTCGGCGGCGATGCCAACCCCTGGTGGCTCGACGTGCTGGAATGGGGCGAAAGCAGCCCCTACGCGAACTTTTTCGATATCGATTGGCAGTCCCCCGACCCGCTACTCAAGGGCCAACTGCTGCTGCCGTTTCTGCGCGGCGATTACGGCGAGGTCCTTGGCGCCGGCGAAATCGAACTGCATTACGAGAAAACCACAGGCGCGTTCTATGCCCGCCATTTCGAACACCGGTTTCCGCTCAAACCCAGTAGCTACGGCGAAATTCTTCAGCACTGCGAGCACGCCGAATTACAAGCGCTTGGACAAGCTTTCGCCGCCCTCGAACAGGCGCCTGACGCCCGCCAGCAAGCCGACTCGCTGCGCTCGGCGCTCAGCCGCCTGAGCCACACCGCGCAAGCCGCCGACGCGATCTTCCTCGCCCTGGCGCTGTATCGCCCGGTGAGCCAGAAGGGCCTGGACAACCTGCACCAGTTGCTGGAACGCCAGCATTATCGCCTGGCCAGTTGGCGCACCGCCGCCGACGACATCAACTGGCGGCGCTTTTTCGATATCACCGAACTGGGCGGGCTGCGCGTCGAACGCGCGGAGGTGTTCGACGCCACCCACGCGAAGATTTTCCAACTGATCGAGCGCGGCATGATCGACGGCCTGCGTATCGACCACATCGACGGCCTGGCCAACCCGCGGGCCTATTGCCGCAAGCTGCGGCGGCGGATCGACGGTCTCCTGGATAAACGTCCCGAGTCTCTCGCCGGCGAGCACTTCTTCCTCTTCGTGGAAAAGATTCTCGCCGACGACGAAGAGCTACCCGGCGACTGGAGCGTCGACGGTACAACTGGTTACGAGTTCATGAACCAGGTATCCCTGCTGCAACACGACCCGCTCGGCGAACTGCAGCTTCGCGCACTCTGGAGCGGCATCAGCGGACGCTCGGAAAGCTTTCAGGATGAAGTCCGCGAAGCCCGCCGTGATGTGCTCAACAGCTCGTTGGCAGGCGACTTCGAGACCGTCGCCCAAGGCCTATTGCAGATCGCCCGCGACGACATTGCCACCCGCGATCTGACCCTGGGCGCGATTCGCCGCGCGCTGTTCGAGCTGGTCGTGCATTTTCCGGTGTACCGTACCTATGCCGGTGCGTGCGGGCGCTCCGTGCAGGATCAGCGCTATTTCGAGCAGGCCTTGAACGATGCCCGGGCCAGCTTGCCGGAAGCCGACGCGTCGATACTCGAATACCTCGATCGCTGGCTCGGCGGCCAACCGCTACGCCAGGTGGCGCCCGGCCCCCAGCGCCGGCTGCGGCAAAAGACCCTGGCGCGCTTCCAGCAGCTGACCTCGCCGACAGCGGCCAAAGCCGTGGAGGACACCGCCTGTTATCGCTCGGCGGTTCTGCTCTCGCGCAGCGACGTCGGCTTCGACCCGAATTACTTCAGCGCCTCGCCGTTGGCGTTCCACCGCCGCTGCAGCGAGCGCCACCGGCGTTTTCCCAACAACCTGTTGACCACCGCGACCCATGACCATAAGCGTGGCGAGGATGTACGGGCGCGGCTGGCGGTAATCAGCGAACGGGCGGCCTGGTTCGCCGAACTGGTGCCTCAGTGGCGCGGGCTCGCCGCCGGTTGGCGCAGCGAGCTCGAAGACGGCCTCGCGCCTTCCAGCGCGGATGAATTGATCCTCTATCAAACCCTGCTCGGCAGTTGGCCGCCGACCCTCAGCCTCGACGACAGCAAAGGCCTCAAGGACTACCTGGCGCGCGTCAGCCAATGGCAGTGCAAGGCCGTGCGCGAAGCCAAGCTGCGCAGCAATTGGACCCTGCCCAACCAAGCCTATGAAAACGCCTGCACAAGCTTTATCGAACAGTTGCTCTGTGCCCCAGAGGCGCGCCAACTACGCGGCGAAATAGCCGCCGCCGCCAACCTCATCGCCCCCGCGGGCGCCTTGAACAGCCTGGTGCAATGCCTCCTGCGGATGACCACGCCCGGAGTGCCCGACCTGTACCAGGGCGGCGAATTCTGGGACTTCAGCCTGGTCGACCCGGATAACCGTCGCGAGATCGACTTCCAGGCAAGGATCGGCGCCCTGATCAACCCGCGCGCCCGCGGCGAGCTGATCCGCCAATGGAGCGATGGGCGGATCAAGCAGCATCTGATCGCTCGGATGCTGGCGATTCGCGCCGAACATTCAGCGTTGTTGCGCCTTGGCGATTACCAACCCCTGACGGTCAACGGCGAACATGCCGAACGGGTGCTGGCCTTCGCCCGCCACTATCGCGGTGCCTACCTGATCGTTGTCGCGCCGCGCCTGAGCGTTCCCCTGCTGGGCAATCACCCAACTCCGCACATACCACCCGAGCGTTGGGGCGACACCCAGGTAGTGATGCCGCCGCAAGTCGATGGCCGCCTCAAGGGTTATTTCTCCAGTAGCCATATTCCCTCCGTCGCCGGGGGAATCGCCCTAAGCGACGTTCTGGCGGACTTTCCCGTAAACCTCATGTATTCCGTTCTGCCCCAGGAGCCACTGTGATGAACAACGAAGAACAGCGTATCCGCGAGTTCGCCTATCAAATCTGGCAGGCCGAGGGCCAACCCGACGGTCAAGCTGAACGTCACTGGCAGATGGCCAGCAAGCTGGCTGAGTCAGAGGTTCAGCAGGAGCGGCCACCAAGCCCACCCGCGCGCAAGGTCAACAAGCCCAAGGAGGTGCCGCTGGTCACTCAGGGCAAAGCCAAGGCGGAAAAAACCGGGCTACTGAAAAAGTCGCGGGCGACATCCAAGGCGCCCGCCTCGAAAGCGCCCAAAGCCTGAGCCGGGAAGCGGGTCGGAGCAAGGGATTGCCTGAGGAGCGAGTTGTATGAGCAAAGAGCAGACAAGCCACACCATCTATATCAAACAGCGCTCGCGCATCAGTGAGGGTTACCCCTTCCCCCTGGGGGCGACCTGGGATGGACTGGGGGTCAATTTCGCGCTGTTTTCCGCCCATGCCACCAAGGTCGAACTCTGCCTGTTCGACAGCAAGGGCAGAACCGAAGTCGAACGCATCGAGTTGCCCGAATACACCGATGAAATTTGGCATGGTTATCTGCCCGATGCCCACCCCGGACAAATCTACGGCTACCGCGTACACGGTCCCTACGAGCCGGATGCAGGCCATCGTTTCAACCCGCACAAACTGCTGATCGACCCCTATGCCAAACAACTGATCGGCCAACTGCGCTGGTCGCCGACGCTCTATGGCTACACCGTCGGCTCGGCGGATGCGGACCTGAGTTTCGATAGCCGCGATAGCGCCGCCTATGTACCCAAATCGAAAGTCATCGACCCGGCGTTCACCTGGGGCCGGCAACAGCTGCCGCGCATCCCCTGGGACAGCACCATTCTCTATGAGGCGCACCTGCGTGGCACCAGCATGCTGCACCCGGCGGTGCCCGAACATTTGCGCGGCACCTGCGCCGGGCTGATGAACAACGAGTTGCTGCAACATATCCGTTCGCTGGGCGTGACCAGCATCGAGCTGCTACCGGTGCATGGCTTTCTCAACGACCAGCATCTGCTGGAAAAAGGCATGAAAAACTATTGGGGCTACAACAGCATCGCCTTCTTCGCGCCCCATGAGCCTTACCTCGCCAGCGGCAACATCAACGAGTTCAAGGAGATGGTCGCGCACCTGCACGATGCCGGACTCGAATTGATCATCGATGTGGTCTACAACCACACCGCCGAAGGCAACGAGCTTGGCCCGACCCTGTGCATGCGCGGCATCGACAACGCCTCCTACTATCGCCTGGTGCCCGAGGACAAGCGCTTCTATATCAACGATTCAGGAACCGGCAACACCCTCGATCTCAGCCACCCCTGCGTGTTGCAAATGGTTACCGACTCACTGCGTTACTGGGCCGAGGAGATGGGCGTCGACGGTTTTCGCTTCGACTTGGCGACCATCCTGGCGCGCCATGCCCACGGCTACGACGAGCGCCATAGTTTTCTCGTCGCCTGCCGCCAGGACCCGGTGCTGAGCAAATTGAAATTGATCGCCGAGCCCTGGGACTGCGGCCCCGGCGGTTATCAGGTCGGCGGATTTCCTCCCGGCTGGAAGGAATGGAACGACCGTTTCCGCGATAACGTACGAGCCTTCTGGCGCGGCGACGAAGGTCAGCTGGCCGAGCTGGCCAGTCGCCTCACCGCCTCGAGCGACCTGTTCAATGAGCGCGGTCGGCGGCCCTATGCCTCGGTCAACCTGATCACCGTCCATGACGGTTTTACCCTGCGCGATGTGGTCTCCTACGACCACAAACACAACGAGGCCAACGGCGAAGACAACCGCGATGGCAGCGACAACAACCTGTCATGGAACCACGGTCACGAAGGGCCGACCGACGATCCGGAAATCCGCGCTCTGCGCCTGCGCCAAATGCGCAACCTGCTCGCCACCCTGCTGCTGTCCCAGGGCACCCCGATGCTGCTCGCTGGCGATGAATTCGGCCGCACCCAGCAAGGCAACAACAACGTCTACTGCCAGGACAACGAGCTGAGCTGGATCGACTGGAATCTCGACGACGAAGGCCGTGAGCTGCTGGCCTTCACCCACCGCCTGATCAGCCTGCGCAAAGCCTATCCAGCCCTGCGCCGCGGGCGTTTTCTGGTCGGTGTGTACAACGAAGAACTTGGCGTCAAGGATGTAACCTGGCTGTCTCCTTGCGGTAGCGAGATGAACGAGGACCAGTGGCACGACAACAATGCCCGCTGCCTCGGCATGCTTATCGACGGCCGCGCGCAACCCACCGGCATTCGCCGCAGCGGTGCCGATGCCACCCTGCTGTTGATCGTCAATGCGCACCATGACGTGGTCAATTTCTGCCTGCCAGAAGTGACCCAGGGCAGCGGCTGGATATGCCTGGTCGATACCAATCGAGCGGACTTGCGTCGCTCGGAACCCTTCGCTTTCGGCAGCAGTTTCACTGTAACCGGCCGCTCGCTGCTGCTGTTCGAGCTGCAACGCAACGGACAGCCATGATGAGCACGCTTCCACCCTCCTCGTCGTTGCCGCCGGGCAAACGCCAGGCGGCACTGAGCGACACGCTGAAAGGCTGCGGCACTTCGCTACAAGCCTGGAAAGCCTCCAAACATCTGGCCGAAGTCGCGCCTATCGATTGCGCGCAGCTGGTGCCGGTGGGCAGGCGCGCGGTGGTGGTCGCGCCCCATCCGGACGATGAAGTGCTCGGCAGCGGCGGTTTGCTGCAGCTGCTTTGCCAGGAGCAACGCGCGCTGTTGGTGATCTCGGTGACCAATGGCAGCTCTTGCCATCAGGACTCCAGCCGCTGGAGCGCGCAACGCCTGGGTATCGTCCGCTCGCAGGAAAGCGCCGAAGCACTCGGCCGTCTGGGTTTGCCGCTGAACATCTTGAAGTGGGTCCATGGCGGCTTCCCCGACACCGAGGTGGCGCTACACGAAGCGGAGCTGGAACACTTTCTGCTCGGCTATCTGCAGCCCTCCGATGTGGTATTCACCACCTGGCGCGACGACGGCCACAGCGATCATGAGGCCGTGGCCCGGGCCACCTTGCACGCCTGCCGAACGATAGGCGCGCAGTGCTACGAAATGCCGATTTGGGCCTGGCATTGGGCCGAGCCCGAGGACCCGCGTATCCCCTGGGATCGAGCGCGCAAGGTGCTCCTCGACCACCACGCCCAGGCGCGCAAGCGTCACGCCGTCCAGGCCTTCGCCAGCCAGCTCTACGCCACCCCCGGATCGACTAAAGGTCCCAAACTGACCACCGCGATGCTGCAGCGCTTCCAGCAACCATTCGAGTTGTTCTTTTTGTAAGGGAATCAGGCCCCATGCAGCTTGCGTAGGTATTAGGTGAAGCGGGGCTCGATACCGGACTGGCAAGTTTGTGTGTATAGGCCAATGGCTTGGCATTACCGATCAACGCGTGTGCTGAGCGTTTGGGTTACGCCCCTCATGAGCGCCACCCCCTGATTCGCTGCGCTCACCCTGCGGCTGTTACTCCGCTACGCTCCGTTTCTCTGCTTGCCCGACATCCGGGTTTCGCTGCGCTCAACTTCCCTCGCTCCGGTGCCGCTCCGGAGGCCGGGTCGCGCGCTTGCAAGATTTCCATAGGATCAAATTCGGTGGCGTCTGCTTTTTTGCTTTTGCTCTTAAGCAGCGATCACACAGGCGACGCCAAATCCCCTTCAGGAGGCCGAGTGGAATCGCCGCGTAAGGGGTTGAGCGACAT
>CAMPJN010000006.1 GCA_946886875.1 uncultured Pseudomonas sp. | reverse complement strand
TGTGGCGTACCGCATTGGCCAGAAACGGCTCCTGGGTGCCCCAGAACGCGACGCGCCTGCCCCGGTATGCTTCGAGTAGCTTGGGAATAAAGTCAGTGCCGTTCATATTCAGCCCCGGCGCCAGCCCGCGGCGGCGGAACAAGATGGCCATGCCGGAACCATCGCGCAGCAGCACATCGGCCGCCGCCAACGCCTGGTAGTAGTCCGCGTTGCCCGCAGCCAGATTCATTGCATGGGCATTGACGAAGCCCAGGACTGTCGCCGATTCAGGCTGCGACAAAGACTCAATCAAGCGTTGTTCATCATCGAGGTCGCCGACCACCCGCAGCTTGTCGACAAGCTCGCGCCAGCGTTGCTGCCAAGGCAAAAAACCCATCACTGGTCATCCCGTTTCGAACGAACCCAATCGACCTGGCGTTTGAGCAGAAAGCCCAGGTACAGGGGGATTTTTTTCGCGGCATAGAATGGCGCATACAGCAGTGACGCGAAGGAAATAATCTCGCGGCCGCAACGCGCCCATGCCAGCAGGATGCTGGCGCCCAGCATCGCCACACCGACCGTTGTAATCATGGCTGGCGCCAGCAACCCGCTCAGGCCAAACAGCAGCCAGGCCAGGATAAAGGCCGCAACCACCACCAGGGTCAATAACGCCAGCGGCGGAACCAGCAGATCTAGGGTCATGCCCAACAGCTTCCAGTTGCGCCGCCCAAGCGACTCGACAAGCAACTTGGGCGCATCGCTGAGGATCACGCCGAGGTGACCATGCTCCCAGCGCGTGCGCTGGCTGCTCAAGCCCTCCTCGCTGCGCGGAAAATAACTGCTGACCTTGGCATCGGGGCAGAACAACGGCGGCTTGCCGCTGCGGCAAAAGTCCAAGCCCATCTTCAGGTCTTCGACTATATGGCCGCTGGCCAGGTCGATCAGCGCCAGATCGCGCCAGACAAAGGCCATGCCCGAACCCATCAGCTGACAAGGCCAGCCGAGACGTACCCAGCCGCTCGGGCGCAGCAGGTTCTTCACGCACCAGGCGAACTCGGCGATGCGCACCTTCAAGCCGGAGCCCTGCGGCGCATGCATCAGGTACAGCGCCTGGGTCGGCCGCCCGGACTGGATGCAGCAGAGGGCCAAACGCTCGATGGCGCCCTTGCCCACCTGGCAATCGGCATCGACGATGATCAGAACCTCAGGGGCATCACTTGCCAGATGGCGCACGCCAAAGTCCAGAGCATAGCCCTTGCCGCGCTGCTGGCTATTGCTGCGCTCGATCACCTCGGCGCCGGCCGCTCGGGCCAGCTCCGCCGTGTCGTCGGAGCAGTTGTCCGCGACCACCAGCAGGCGATCGCCCGCCTGCAGTTGCGCCCGCAACCCGTCCAGCGTCGCCACTATCAGCGTCGACTCGTTGTGCGCCGGCACCAACACCGCCACACGCGGGCGCGCACCCGCTAACGCGGGCCGGGCGCGCTGCGGCAGACAAGCCAGCGCGACTTGTACGAACAACACCAGCACCGGCAGCAGGATAAATAGCAGCAGTGCGCTCAGCAGCCAACTCACTAGATCGATCATGCTTGCGCCCTGAACAGTTCAGCCAATTTGGCCGCCTCAGTGTCGATGGCGTGGCGCTCCAGCACGCGGCTATAGGCTGCCTCGCCCATGCGTTGCAACACTTCCGGCGGTTGCGCCAGGCAGTCCGCCAGAGCCGCGGCCAACTCCTCAACTGCGCCAGCGGGAAACAACCAGCCGTTTTCGCCCGGCCGTACCAGTTCCGGAATACCCGCCACATAGGTGGTCAGCACCGGCCGGCGCAAGGCCATCGCCTCCATGATCACCACCGGCAGACCTTCGGCAAAACTCGGCAACACCAGGGCGCGCGCCGCGAGGATTTCCGCACGCACCTGCTCGCTGCTGATCCAACCGGTGATGCGCACCCGCCCCTGCAGGTCATAACGCTCGATCAAGGCCTCGATCTCCGCGCGCATCTCGCCATCGCCAGCCAGGACGATCTCGAATGCCTGGCCTTGCTCAGCCAACAGGCTGGCGGCTTGCATCAACAACAACTGGCCCTTCTGCTCGCACAGCCGCCCGACGCAGACCAGACGCGGCGCGGTCGGCATGGCGACCGGCGGCACATCGTGAAACGCCCGCTCCAGCCCGCAATGCACCACCTTCACCTTCGACCAATGGGCGTGATCGACCCAGCGGAACAGTTGGCTGCGCCCATAGGAACTGATCGCCACGACGAAGGCCGCGCGGCGGACCTTTTCACCCAGGTGAATAAATTGCGGCTTATCGAACTCTTCCGGGCCATGCACGGTAAAGCTGTAGCTCGGCCCGCCGAGCGCCTCGGCCAGCATCACCACTTCGGCGGAATTGGTGCCGAAGTGTGCATGCACATGGGTTGCGCCGAACTCGCGCAACCAGGGCAGCAGACGACAGGCCTCGGCCAGATAAACCAGGTGGTAAGGCCAGGCGCGGTCGGCGCGCCGGCCCATACGCAGGGCCAAGGCAAGCGCCGCGATGAAGCGCTGCGGCCGGCTCAGCAGTGCCTGCAAAACAGGTAGTACCAGCCCCTTCAAGCCATCTTGCAGCACATAGCGGGTGCGCTCGCGCTCGCGCAGATCCTCGTCGTCCACCAGCCCGTCATCCCAGCCGCGCAAAGCGATGCGCTGTACCTCGAAGCCATTGCGCTCCAACGCCAGAATCTCCCGGCGAATAAAGCTGTGGCTGACCTTGGGGTATTGATTGATGAAGTAGGCGATACGCATTGGTTACTCTTCAGAATACTTACGAGGTTTGACTACTGCGGGAATCCCCACGGCCATGCAGTGCTCTGGCACATCGCTCAATACCACGGCGTTCGCGCCTATCACCGCATGCTTGCCGATCTTCACCGGGCCGAGGATTTTCGCGCCGGCGCCGATATCGACATGGCCAGCGATCTGCGGCGCGCCGCCTGGGCCGCGAGTGCCGATGGTCACCTGCTGGAAGATCAGGCAGTTGGGGCCGATGCTGGCATCTGGATGGATAACCACGCCGTTGGCGTGCGGCAGCAATAACCCACCGGCTATTTTTGCGTTGAGCGGTATATCCGCCCCGGTTATCACACTCCAGAAGCCATGGCGCAGTACCGCCCACTTCTTCAACAGCGGCGCCAGTGGGTTACGCGAAGCGCAATGCTGCTGGTAGGCGCGGATGCTAGCCAGCAGCGCCCGCGAGGGCGCCCAGGCAAACCGCGCCTTGTGCTCGCGCGACATATCGGGAATTTCGGCCGATGGCACAGACACGCTTTTCACCTATTTGTACTCGATCAATGTCGATTTGCCAGCACCGAGCCGACGCCACAGGAACTTGACCTGCCCGAGCATCTCGGGGAATTTTCCCAGCACCAAAAACAACGCCTGCAGCCAGTTTTCCCGCGGCGAACGAGCGCCGCGCACAGCCAGGCGAACGATTTGCAGCGGATAGATCAGCAGCAGAAGCAAAGCCAGCCAGCCGAAAACAGACCCGGCAATGAGGATAACGAGCGGGATGCCCAAGCCCCACAACCAGGCACGCCGCGACTCGCGCAGCCAATGCCGCTCCGGCGCCGCGCCATGCAAAAAGGCGCCCTCGGCAAAGGCATGGCCGGCGCGCAGGCTGCGCTGCCACCATTGGCCGAAACGCGTCATGGCCGCATCGTGCAGGGTCATTTCCTCAGCCAGGCGCCAGATTTTCCAGCCGGCCGCGCGCAGCCGCACACAGAGCTCAGGCTCTTCACCGGCGATCAGCTCCGGGCGAAACCCAATCACCGCGGCGAAGGCATCGGCGCGCATCAGCGCATCTCCGCCGCAGGCTTGCGCCTCGCCAATCGGCGTATCCCATTCGAGGTCGCATAGCAGGTTGTAAATCGAGCGTTGGGGAAAGCGCTCGCGGCGCCGCCCGCAGACCACGGCAACGTCCGCGTGCTGGTCGAGGAAGGCCTGCGCCTTGCTCAGCCAGCCCGACACCACCTCACAATCGCCATCGACGAATTGCACATAGGCAATCGCCGGCTGCAGCTGCTGCAAGCGACTAAAACCTTCGTTGCGGGCACGCGCCGCGGTGAACGGCATGGCCATATCCAGTTCGACCACCTCGACGCCCAGCTCCCGCGCCATTTGCACCGACGCATCGGTGGAACCAGAGTCGACATACACCACCTGCTGCGCCGCCCCGGCCAGCGAGGCCAGGCAACGCTGCAGCCGGGCACCCTCATTGCGGCCAATGACCACCACACCGATACCAACGCTCATCGACTCACTCAACGCCGCCATAGAAGATTTTTCACCCACCGCATGCCGGCCACGCCATTGCGAACCAGCGGAGTTGCGTCGAACCAGCGCAGCGCGTGGATATCCGTGCGCGACGCCCGCTGAAAGCCCAACTCCGGAATGGCCAGCAGCGTGTTGAACTGCGGATTCACCCGTCGCAACCTGTTGTAAGCGCCATCGACATGCATAGGGCCGCCCTCGGGATGCCCCGCGGGGCGACCCAGCAGCAATTCAAGATGCTGCACCGCGGCCGCGATCGCTTCGCCCTGAAAGGCAATGAAATGGGTCGTCTCAATCGCCTCGTCGACACCGGCCGCGCTCAAGCCAGTATCTAGCGGCCGGTCGAAAGGCCGCGTCAGGCGATAACCACCATAGAAAATTGACCAGTCAGTTGCCGTCAGCTGTTGCACCAGCGACGGCATACGCGCATTAAAATCCACCGCAAAATCCAGGTCGTCCTCGAAGATCGCCACACGCTGCAAGCCCAGACGCTGGGCGCTGCGCAGTACGCCCAGATGGCTCATAAAACAACCTCTGGCACCGATACTGGAAAAGCCCTCGGGCGCATCCGGGCGTACCGCGGGGAAAAGCTCGATGTTCGCCTTCTCCAGGCTCAGCCCTATGGCTTTCAGCTGTGCGGCCATTTCGCTGCGCCTATCCGTCCGCGCAGGCAGGTTGATGATGAAAATTCGCTCGAAATAGTCCAGCGGGTGACTCATAGGTATGCCCTTGCTTCTGCGCATGGCTTGACGCCAGCACCACTGCTGAAACATTCGCGGATGACGTTTACTGGCATTAGCGGCTTTTCACGGTTATCTGCGGTTTAACCGCAAGCACCACAGAGCTCGCAGGCACGGACTGCGCCAACACCGCATTGGCGCCGACCACGCTGTCATCGCCGACTTCGATAGCACCCACTATTACCGCTCCTGCGCCGATATCGCAGCGGCTGCCGATCACGGGCTTGAGCCAACGAGGGTCACCCCGGCGTTTGACGCCGAAGGTGGTGTTCTGGCGGATATGCACATCGTCGCCAATCGAGAGAGCGCCCAAAATCATGCCGCCGTGGTGCCAGATGCGCACACGCCGGCCAACCACCACCGTGTACTTGAGGCTGATGCCGCAGAGCCATTCAACCGACTTTTCCAAAACCTTGTAGAGCAACGAGAACGGCATACGCAGCAAGCGGTTACGGATGCCCATCCGCCAGTTACCAAATCGATGAACTGCGATTGCCCAAAACCCCTGGCTGAAAAAGTCGCGCTCATGGGTGATGAAGTCTTCTTTGATCAGTGCCACAAAACCAATCCCGGACGGATTGCAATTGCACGTGCCGAGCAGAACATCGGACTCGGGGCGAACGCTTGAAGAATCGGTCATACCGCCCGCCTCATAGGTAGTAGTAGCGCAGAAAATCCCACCATAAGCGGGGCGGATCTTCACAAGGCTTGCGCCTTAACCACTGCCACAGCCGGCCGATTGGATAGCACGACAGCCAAGCCAGGTTCGCCATATGCAGATAACCGCCGCCAAAGTTCTTACGGAAAAAATACGCCCTCGAATCGAACCAATACTTGGGCCTGCGCTTGAGCATGCGGGCAGTACCCGTAACCCCGGACGCCTGGCCGACCAGATGCACCACGCTGAAATCCGGCCAGTACCAAACCTCATAGCCCTGGGCCTGGGCGGCCAAGCAGTAGTCGGTTTCTTCGAAATACATAAAGTAGTTTTCGTCCATAAGGCCGACGCGCTGCACTACTTCGGCCCTGATAAACAGGCTGGCGCCACTGACCCAATCCACCGACACAGGCACTGGGCTGGGCTCAGGCGCCACCTGGAAGCGCTGCAGCAACCGTGAAACCGGGCCGAAGGCCAGCGCCGAGTCCACTTCGGAAAAGATGCTTGGCTTCCTGAACGCGCTACGGCGCACCGTGCCATCTTCATCCTCGACCTTGGAGCCGACTATGCCGACCTGCGGGTTCGCCTGCATAAACTCCAGCAGCGGCTGAATGCCTGCCTCCTTTAAATAGGTATCGGGGTTCAATAGCCAGACGACATCGGCGGCAGCACCAGCCAGCGGCAAGAAGCATTGGCGCAGTACTTCGTTATTGCCGTAAGCAAAACCGCCATTGCGCGCCGACTGCATAAAACTCGTCGGCACCTGCAGATCCATTTGCGCCAGGCCTTGCTGAAGAATCTCCGCCGAGTCGTCGCCCGAGCAGTTATCGATCACCACCGCACTGACTTCGAGCCCTGCATGAACAATCTTTTCCAGCGAGCGCAAACAGGCCAATGCCAAGCCTGGCGTGCGGTAATTGACGATTACGACCAACAGCTTCATGAACAGCTATTCCTTTCACACTTCTTTACGCGTTCGCGCAGATATGGGTTGCGCAGCATCACTGCCCCGATGGGTCGTTTTCGCCGAAGAAGAATGCCGAACGCATGGCTTTGAGGGTCGGCTCCATTTGCGGGTCGTAGGCGCCTTCGCGCTGCCGAATCAGCTCGATCCAGGGGTAGCTCTCGGCGCGCGCCTCCATACGTGCGACCAGCTCTTCGGTGGTGCAAATAACCTTGGCCGGGTTGCCACCCACCACCATGCCAGGCGGCACATCTTTGGTGACCACTGCACCCGCAGAAACGATGGAGTCCGGCCCTATGGTTACGCGCGGCATGACAATGGCGCCGTAACCGATAAAGCAGTTGTCGCGTATATCGATGGGCCCAACCGAATCGAGCTTCTTGTCGTAACGGGCGTTGAGTATACGAATCACGCCGTCATGCCCAAGCAGCGTGCAATCGGCCAAGGTCACATTGCTGCCAATGCGCACCAGGGTGGGGTCGGTTATGTTGCAGCCAAGGCTAATACGCACGCTTTCGCCTACGGCGTGCAGACCACCCCACCGCGCCAGATAGTCGGCCCACTCGAAAGCGTTGGGGTTACACAAACGTCTATAAAGTGAACGTCCGCGCCCGGTTTTTCTAGCGATATACGCCACGCCACGCTTAACCAACCCAATCATTCCCTTAGCCCCTCAGAACCACGCAACCACTTGGGAAAACCCCATCCCACACAACGCCCCGACGCCCAACATGGGCAGCACCATAAGCTCGCGCTTTATATCGAGCAAACCCAAGCGGCGATTGATATACAGGATCAAAAAGATCGTAGGCAGCGCATACAGGGCAACGCCCCAGATCGCATAGGTCGTGCCACCCAGCGCCAGCAGCAACGGCAGCAACGTCCATAACGAGACGAAGCGGATGATGTTATCCACGGCCAGGTATTTGGTTAAGCCCAAGGCAAGCCAAACCTGGTGCGCCAAGGTGAAGCGCAAGGTAAAAAAGGACAGCGACAGAATCGCCAGCATGCTGCCGGCACCGGCATAACGCGCATCATATAGCCAACTGATGATCAACGGACTGAGGGTCAATAGCAGGCCGCAGGCGAACAGCAAGGCAAGATCGATCACCAACCGAAAGCGGTAATAGAGAGCACGCAGACGCGCCGTATCGTCAGTTCTTGCCACTTCGCTCAAGGCCGGCAGCGCCACCGCAGCGGCCAGCTTGCGCACCCCAGTCTCTATTGCGCCCAGGATCAGCACGGCAATGGAATAAACGCCCAGTTCGGCAGCCGACATGCTGCCGCCGAACCAGATGCGGTCGCCATGGGCGGCCAGCACACCCACCGCCGACGACAGCAGCACCCAGCGACCAAAGGCGATCAGTTCCTTAAGCGCCGAGTTGTCCCACTGCAACCGATTGCTTGGGCCTTGCAACCAGAGATGGCCGAGCCCTGTACTGACCAAGGCCGCCACTAACCCGGCGGCCACCAGCGACCAGATCGAGCCGGTGAAGTAGCCGATGCCAAGCATCGCCAGCAGGCCGACAATCTGCGCGGCAAGCTCGGTGAGCACCACCTTGTTCTGCTGGAAGGAACGAAAAGCCAAGGCCAGCTTGGTTGACTGGAACCCATTGATAACCGCGGAGAAGCCGGTGACGGCCAGCACCAACGGCAGCTCGGGCGCTGCATAAGTGGAGCCCGCAGGCGAGAGGTTTATGGCCTGGGCAAACCAGGCAAAGCCGGCGACCAGCAGCGACAACGCGAAGAGGATAAAGCCGCGCAGGATCTGCACCGTCCAGGCGGTATTGAGAAACACCGGATCGTTGCCGCGCTTGCTCTGGATGATGTTCTGGCGCAAGCCCATATCGGACAGCAAGGCGAGCACCACCGCAACGGTGGTGGCGATGACCATGACGCCGAACATTTCCGGCACCAGCAGGCGGGCCATGATAAGGTTGCCGCCCAGTCGAATCCCTTGGGACGCGACCAGCGCCCCCAGACTCCATGCCCCAGCGGATCGCGCGCGCCTACCAAGGCTCGACGGTGGCGATAAATCACCGGTGGGCATAACATCGATCCATGATTTCAAGGGGCCAGCACATTACCATAACCCGCGCAATTAGACATCCTGCTAGCCAGCCGCCATCCATGAACATATTCCCGTAGCCCATGCCAGAACACCTTCGCGCGCTGATCGTCATCCTCGTTCTCGCCACTATCGTTTTTGCCTTTGCGCGCCGCCCCGCTGCCGACCTGATCCCAGCCAACGACTTCACTCGCCGACGCAATCTATGGCTCGCCCTGACGCTGCTGGCCTTTGTCTCGCACAGCTTCTGGGTGTACGCGGGCGTTGCGGCAATAGCCCTGAGCATCGCACGGCGCCGCGAGCGTAACCCCCTGGTGTTATTTTTCTTCCTGCTGTTTCTGATTCCGCCGGTTCCGGTGCAGATCCCCGGTTTTGGTCTGATCAACTATTTCTTCGCGCTCGATCATATTCGCCTGCTGGCACTGTGCGTGTTGTTGCCGACTTTCTTCGCCCTGCGCAAACGTGCCGACAGCCTGCCGTTCGGCCGTATCTGGGCAGACCGGCTGCTGCTCGTCTACCTGATATTGAGCGCCTTGCTGTACCTGCGCGAAACCACGCTGACCGACACGCTGCGCCAAACGCTCTACCTGTTTATCGACGTATTTTTGCCTTACTACGTGGCCAGCCGCTTACTCAAGGAAGTCGGCGAGTTCAAGGATGCCTTGTTGGGCTTCGTCCTTGCCGCAATGGTTCTGGCGCTGATCGGCATTTTTGAGTTTGCTCGCCATTGGCTGCTGTACAGCGCCCTTATCGATGCCCTGAACCTGCACTGGGGGATCTCCAGCTATCTGGGTCGCGGCGGCTCGTTGCGCGCCATCGCCACCACCGGCCAGGCCATCGCCCTGGGCTATGTGATCAGCGTGGCCATCGGCTTCTACCTGTTTTTGCAGGGCAGCGTGCGCAACCGACTGCAGCGCCGGCTCGGCGCCCTGTTGCTTGCCGCTGGCCTGTTTGTGCCGCTCTCGCGCGGCCCCTGGGTCGGCGCCGCCGCCATCATCGTGGTATTTATCGCTACCGGCCGCAGCGCCGCCAAGCGCCTAATGCTGCTGGCGCTCGCCGCCGTGCTCGCGCTGCCTCTGCTGGCCGTCATTCCCGGCGGGCAGAAAGTGCTCGATCTGCTGCCCTTTATCGGCAGCGTGGAAAAACACAACATCACCTACCGCGAGCGTCTGATCGAGAACGCGCTGATCGTTATCCAGCGCAACCCCTGGCTGGGCTCCGTCGATTACCGCAGCACGCCTGAAATGCAATCCATGATCCAAGGCCAGGGCATCATCGATATCGTCAACACCTATATCGCCGTCGCGCTGGAAGTCGGCCTGATCGGCTTGGCACTTTTTGGCGGTTTCTTCGCCACAGTGCTGCTCGGCATCCGCAAGGCCATGCGGGCATTCCCCAACAAGGATGACGAGCAGCGCCGACTCGGACGCGCTCTGCTTGCGACACTGGCCGGGATACTGCTGACCATCTTCACCGTCAGCAGTATCACCGTGATCCCCGTGGTCTATTGGTCGGTGGCCGGGATGGGAGTGGCCTATGTGCAAATGGCGCGCAGGCCCAAGCAGGCCGAACAGCCTTGAGCCGGAACTCCCCTCGCTGCGTCTAGTCCATCTGAACCGACTGCTAGACTGCCAGTGCCCACCTTAAAACGCCGGTGACCTCCATGATCGCTCTATTCCGTCCGTTGCTCCTGCTTCTCCTGACCCTTGTGGTTTGGCCGACCACCACTTGGGCATCGCAGTGGGTCGCCAGCGTGGATGAGCGCAGCGGCCTGCCCATGCTGGCACGCGGCGGCAGCCCGATAGTCTCCTCGGCATTCGCCTTCTGGGGCAGCAACTGGTCCTGGACCCATACGCAAACCACTTTCACGGTAACCGCCCCCTATCGCTATTCCCTGAGCGGCGAAAACAAAACGCTGGATTTCGACCTGGGGGCAGAGATTCAGAAGGAAAACCCGCAGAAGCTGGTGTGGAACTTCAGCCTGGATGCACGCAGCCTGATCGAGGGCATAAGCGGTGGCGGAATCGTTTTCAAATTCGACTTGGCGAATCTCGCTGGCGAAATGGGCGAGCCGCAATTGCTCCCCGACAACGCCGGCTGGTCATGGGGACAAACGCAAGGTCGGCGCATCGAGATGCGTTTCGAGCCAGCACTGGCCAGCCTGTATTTCGAACGCGGCAATAAAGCCGAGCTGCGCGCCTTTTTCTATGAAGATGCCATCGCGCCTGGCAGCCAAAGCATCAAGGCAACCTTGAGCGTGACCGGTGATGTGGCGCTTGGGCCGACCACCACCGAGCGCTTCGGCCTGGTCGACCCGACGACCTGGCCAAGCGACAAAGTCGATTGGAAAACCTCGCCAGTCGACCTTTCTTTTCTCAATGCACCTGAAAAACCGGCCGGCAAACGGGGTTTTGTAAAGGCTTCCGGCGAGCAATTGCGTTTCGCCGACAACACCCCCGCGCGCTTCTGGGGCACCAATTTATCGGCCTACACGCTGTTCACCACGCCCGATGATGCGATCAAGCAGCAAGCCCGCCGACTGTCCGAGCTGGGTTTCAATCTTGTGCGACTGCACCACCATGACTCGCCTTGGGTGAGCCCGAATATTTTCGGCGCAAAGGCAGTTATCCAGGATACGCAACGGCTGAGCGCCGAATCCCTGGCCAAGCTCGACTGGTGGATCAAGTGCCTCAAAGACGAGGGAATCTACGTCTGGCTCGACCTGCACGTCGAACGAGCGCTGATGCCAGCCGACAACATCATGGGCTTCGATGAGATACGTAAAGGCAAGGATGTCGCCAGCCTCAAGGGCTACGCCTACGTCAACGGCACGATGCAGCAGGCGATGAAGCGTTTCGCCGAGGCCTATGTGACTCACGTAAATCCTCATACCAACCTCGCCTACAAAGACGACCCGGCGATCGCCGCGCTACTGATCACCAACGAGAATGACATCACCCATCACTTCGGCAATGCCTTGCTGCCGGACAAACAAGTACCCATCCACAACCAGCTCTATATGGCGGAGGCGGCCGCCTTCGCCAGCCAATACAATCTGCCGCAGAACCTGACCTGGCGCGCCTGGGAACATGGCCCGGCGAAGCTGTTCCTCAACGACCTGGAACGCCGCTTCAACGTCGAGATGATTGAGCACCTGCGCCAATTGGGGGTGAAAGTCCCGATAGTCACCACCAGCACCTGGGGCAGTAATGGCCTGAGTTCGCTGCCAGCACTCACCGCGGGCGATGCCATCGATGTGCATAGCTATGGCGGCACCGGGCAACTGGAGAAGAACCCGCTGACCACTGACGGCTTGCTGCATTGGATCGCCGCTGGCCAGGTGACGGGCAAGCCAATGACGGTGACCGAGTGGAACGCAGAGCCCTTCCCCACGCCCGACCGGCACACGCTGCCGCTCTATATGGCCGGCATGGCCAGCCACCAAGGCTGGGACGCACTGATGCAGTACGCCTACAGCCAGGAGCGGCTATCCGGCGGCTGGATGAGTGCATCCAACTGGCATGCCTATAACGACCCAGCGCTCTTGGCCACCCTGCCAGCCGCCGCGCTGCTCTATCGCCGCGGCGATGTGCGCGAGGCGAACACCACCTACATCTTCGCCCCAACTTCAACCACCCTGTTCAATCAGCGCATCACACCGGCCAATGCCGCCGCACTGCGAACTGCCGCGGAGAAGGGCAAGCTGCAAATCGCGATGCCCGCTACCAGAGAACTGCCTTGGCTGGAGCAGAGCGCTGCCCCGGCCGGAGCGCAGATACTGCTTGATCCAGACCAGGCGGTGCTCGATGCCAACGCAACTCAGGCCAGCAGCGATACGGGCGAGCTCACGCGCAACTGGCAGAAAGGCATATACCGCATCGATACGGCACGCACCCAGGCAGTGACAGGGTGGATCGGCGGAGAAACGCTGACCCTTGACGATATCGAGGTACGCGTCCAAACGCCCTACGCCAGCGTGGCCGTGCAAAGCCTGGATGAGGCTCCACTCAAGCAATCCCGGCACCTGCTGATTTCCCTGGGCACCCGCGCCATCCCCAAGGACGACAACAAGACGCCTTTCTATATCGAACCGCTGGAAGGCACGCTGACAATCAAGGCGCCGCAAGGCTTAAAACTTTTCGCTCATGATATCCTCGCGCACCTAACGGAATTGCCAGTCACCTACCAGAACGGGCGCTATACCATCACGCTCGACGGAACCCGGATGTCAAACTGGTTATTTTTGAAATAGTTCATCAGCCATCCCGCATCGACTTGCAGGATGGCGCCAGTTTGCAGGGAGATATGCATGAGGGTTCTAGTAGTTGGCGGTGCGGGTTATATCGGCTCGCATATGGTGAAACACCTGCTCGGCGCGGGTCATAAAGTGGTGGTAGCGGACAATTTCTCCAGCGGCCACCGCGCCGCTTTGCAAGGTTGCCCGTTGGCGGAACTGGATATAGCCGATGCGGCCGCGCTTGATGCCTTGTTTGCCAGCCAAACCTTCGATGTTGTGTTCCACTTCGCCTCGTTCATCCAAGTCGGCGAATCGGTCATCGAACCCGGCAAATACTATGCAAACAACCTGGCCGCAACCCTTACATTGCTCCAGGCGATGGTGCGAGCGCAGATCAAACACTTTATTTTCTCGTCGACTGCCGCCGTCTATGGCGACCCGGCGTATGTGCCCATCGACGAGGAACACCCCAAGGCGGCGATCAATCCCTATGGCCGTAGCAAGTGGATGGTGGAGCAGATGCTGGAGGATTTCGACCGCGCATACGGCTTGAAATCTGTCTGCCTACGCTACTTCAATGCCGCAGGCGCCGACCCTGACGGCCAACTGGGCGAACGCCACGAGCCGGAAACCCACCTGATCCCATTGATTCTGCAAGCCGCCGCTGGTCGTCGCCCGACAATCACCGTATTTGGCCGCGACTACGACACACCCGACGGCACCTGCATTCGCGATTACATCCACGTTGCCGACCTCGCACAGGCGCATGCCCTCGCGCTGGATTATCTGCTCGAAGGCGGGCAGAGCACGGCATTCAACCTCGGCAATGGCCAGGGCTTTTCTGTGCAAGAGGTGATAGATACCGCGCGCCAGGTAACCGACAGGGCCATCGCCGTCAGCGAAGCGCCACGCCGCGCCGGCGATCCGCCACGCCTGGTGGCCGATGCCAGCCGGGCCCGCGCCCTGCTCGGCTGGCAGCCACGCTTCGCCGCACTGGAGCAAATAGTCGCGCATGCCTGGGCATGGGAGCAGAAATACCCCTGGCACTGACAGCCGCCAGGCTCGGAGCCTCGCAGGCTAGTAGTAGGCGTTCTGTTCGGCCTTGACCTTGTTAAGCACAGTGCCTATCAGATTGGCCGCCGGCAGGTGATGCAGGCTGTCTTCGATCTCTTTCTTGCTGCTCATGCCGTTGCCAACCACCAACAGAACGCAGTCGATTTTTGGCAGTACGGCAATCGCATCGTCGGAGCTTAGCAGCGGCGGCAGGTCGAAAATTACGATGCGCGACTCGTAACGCTCGCGCAGATCGGCAATCAAGTTACCGACCTTGGATGATGAGAGCACTTCGGCAGAGTGCGAAACCGGCTTAAGCGTCGGCAGGACAACGAACCGCGGCAAGGATGGATTAACCAGAACCTCTTGCAACTCCGCCTCCCCTGCCAGCAAGTCATTCAGCGATTTATCCATCGGCAGGCCAAGGTACTCGCCAATCTTGGGACGACGCAGGTCGAAGTCGACCAGCAACGCCGTCTTGGTGGTGTGATGGGCGATACTCATTGCCAGGTTGATGGCCAGTACCGTCTTGCCGGCCTCGGCGGTAGGCGAGGTAATGGCCAGTGTGCGCCAGCCGTTTTCTTCCATGGTTTTCAGCACCTGGGTACGCAGCAGGTCGAAAGCCCAGCCCATATTCGAGTTCTTGTTGTAGGCGACGATGCGGTTACGCTCGAGCAGTTCTGCCTGCAACGAAACCACCTTGGTCTGCACGTAACTGAGCGCAGCAAGCTCGGTCTCCGGCTCGGCCAATGGCATGAGCTGTGGTTGGCTGGCACTTGGCGAAGCCTGCTGTTTGGCTTTCTCAATCGCCTGCTTGATTCTTTCCATCGCTATTCGCCTTTATTCGAACCGGGCCAGGGCTTTAAACACCAGAAGATCCAGTGGCATATAGAACAGATGCACAGCCACCAGCACGGTAGTCACAGTCACGGCACCGGAGACGATCACAAGTTTTAGCCACTTCCGGCGGCGGGCCAGTTCTGCCTGGGTGGCAATGTAGGGAATGGCAACCAGTACGCGCCGACCCAAGACGCTTGCCAGCGCATCGACACCGCGCACCCGCTGATTCAGGGTCTCCAGAAGCACAACCAAACCGCCGGAGCCAGCCAGGGCGAGGAACAAGCCCAAGGCGGCTATCTTCTTACGATTGGGTTTTACCGGTTTTTCCGGCATCAACGGCGGCTCAAGCAACATGAAGCGCTCGGCTTTGTTTTCCTGCTCGAGGTTTTCGGATATCTGCGCACTCATCTGCTTGGTGCGGATTTCTTCGTATTTCTTACGGGCATTGTCATGGTCACGCATCAACGTGATCAAGCCGCGCTCCACTTGTGGCGTCTGCAGGATCTTACGTTCGTAGTCTTCGATTTTGCTCAGCAAAATCTGTTTTTGCGCTGCCAGCGATCCGGCACGAATCTCTGTTGCAGCTATCTTCGCCTGAACCCTGGCAACCTCGAGGCTGGCCTGGGAAAGCGGGTTGCTAGCGCCCGCATCAGTACCGGCAGCTTCTAGCGCGGCAATCTTGCGTTTGACGGCACGCACATCCGGATGCGCTTCCTTGTACAGCGAAAGCAGCCGAGCATATTCCGCCTTGAGGCTGGCCAAATCCTGGGGCGCTTCGACTGCCGCACCAGGCGCATTGGTCGCAGGCGCTAAACCGGCGTTTGCCGCGGAGAGTTCGAGATCGAGGAAGCGCAACTCTTCCTGCGCTGTCTTGTAGTCGCGATCGATCTCTTTCAACTCGGCTTCGGTGCGCGACAGCATGCTCATGCGCAGCTCCTGATGCTCAGGAAGAGCGTCGCCGTGTTCTTGCTTGAAAGCCGCGACCTGGTTTTCCAGCTTCTCCAGATCGACCCTAAGTTTGTCCGCCTCGCGGGTGAGGAACTCAGTGGTCTCATTGGCTCGCTCGGTGCGCTGCTTGATGTTCTCGTCGAGAAACAGCGTTACCAATTCGTTGGCCACCTTGTTCGCGACTTCTGGCCGCTGGTGGTCGAAGGAAAGGCGAAAAGCGATGGTCGCCAGCCCGCGCCCTTTGATCTCGGCATTAACCAGGGACACGTTGATCGCCCGGCGCATTTCATCGATCTTTTCCGATACGGTCAGCGTTTTGCCTTCGTCGGCAAACAGCCGATATTTGTCGATGATGCGGATCAGGTGTTCGCGGGTCATTACCCGCTGGCGAATAATCTCGATGCGCTCGTCAGCATAGGTACTGTTGCTCGCAGCGACCAAGTCCGAAGAGATCTGCTGCGACTCGACCAGGATGGTGCCGGTTGACTGGTAGACCGGCGGAATCGCCACGGCCACCAGCAAACTCACGCCGAGAATGAGCGAAAAGCTCAGGCACAGCAGCAGGGCTCTACGCTTGAGTACAGCGATGTAGTCGTTAAGGGTGAGTTCGTATTCGGAGTTCATGGCGACCGCACAACTGGAATTCAAAAATCGGGGTGGCTGTAAATCAGCGTCACCCCAAGGATATTAGCGCTGGCATCGGGCCGGCCATCTTGCTGACGTTGCTTGTAGGCAATGGAGAGGCGTGTCACCCAGAAAGGCGAGAGCTCCCGACTTGCCCAAGCCGCGAATTGTCGCATGGTATTTGGGGTTTGCCCTTTATTGTCTTGCCATGAGGCGTCAACGCCGGCGCTGGTGGTTTCGTCGACGGCATAACGCCAGGTACTACGCAGTTGGTTGACCTCGACGAACCCACCCTCGCCACTGGCGACCGTACTGCGACCGGCATCGACGCTGGCAGCAAAACGCTCGCCGGTATAGAGCAGCTCAAAACCGCCTTGCCAACTGGCACTGCTTTGCCCGCCCGAAATCCGATTGACTCCCGCGCGCAAGGTCCCTTCAAGCCGCTCAGAGAACGTCAGCCGAACGCCCGCGGTGGGAGTGTAACTGGTTGAGGAGGCTGCCTCGGCGGCGTCCTCCGGCATGTAGCGACTTAGGGCAAAACGGCTGAATGGCTCGACCCGCTCGCTAAGGGCATAGGTCCAACTGAAACTGGTCGAAAGGTCGTCATAGCTGGTCGATACCTGGTCATCGTAATCGACGCTGCTGTACTGCACATCGCTAGCCAGGGTGCTGCGCTCGCTGATGGCTTCGCGCCAATTGCCGGACAACGCGTGCTGCTTGCGCGTGCCATCGCTGGCGACTACTCCGGTTTCTGCAAGCGAGCTGGACAGCGTAGAGCTTTCGTCATATTTCGCTGCGAGACCAAAACCACCCGTCTCGCTCTCGCGCTGCCAGCCGAGCCGCAGCTTGGGATCCTCGCGGTTCAGGCTGATCGACTGGTCGGACGAGCGCTCCAGATGCATACCAATACCAAGCTGCAACTCATCTCGCCCGAAAGTGCCTACAAGGTTGTAATCAGGCACCAAGGTTGTACGGGTGACGCCTTCGTCGCCATCAGCATCGAGCCGTGGATTAGTGTCGTGCTCGACGGTCATCGGCAACGCCACTGCTGCATGCCAACTGGCAGCATGAGTCACGCCAGACAGCAACAAGAGCAAGGCTGCGGTCGCGACGCGGGCCGCTCGTAGCGCGATCACGATAATCCCCGACCCAAGCTAAGGCACAACAAGTGTGTCGCCAGCCTGCAATTGGAAATTGGTGGCCATGTCCCGCCCGGAGATCAACTCCTTGTAGCGAACGGGCAGTATCTCCTGAGCTTGCCCCCTGCCCCGAACCACCTTGATGGCATCCTTGTCGGCAAATTTGTCGAGCCCACCCGACATACTCAACGCCTGTAACACTGAGGTAGGAGCGGCCATCACTACCGGGCCGGGCTTCGCCACTTTGCCCAGGATATAGACGAGGTTGCCTGCGGTGCCGGTAACGACAACGCTGACGCTCGGGTCGGGCAGGTACTTTTCAAGCCTGGCCGCAATGTTTTGTGCTGCAGTGGTGGAATCAAGCCCGGCGACCTCGACACGCCCCGCCAGCGGGAAGGTGATGCTGCCATCGGGGAGCACCCGCACTTCCAGATGTAGATTTTCTTCACGCCACACGGAAATCAGAATGGAATCACCTGGGCTGAGCAAGTAAGCCTCACCTTTTTCGTCGGCAGTCGCAGATCCTGCCCAGATCGCCAGAGTAAAGAACGCGAGCAACAAACGCGACATTGGGTTTCTCCGATGAAGTAATCAGGTAAATCGCCGCCCAATAAAAAGGGGAGGCACGCCTCCCCTTTTCAATCCAGAACGATGATCAGACAGCGACCATTTCAAGCTTCTTGGCAGCCATCCTGCGGCGACGCAGCACGCCAGCACCCAGCAAGGCGGAACCGAACAACAGCGCAGCCCCCGGTAGCGGTACAGCCGCGTCGAGCAGAAGCTTGGAGTCGAGCCCGTTATCCAGAATATTGCTCACGCCGAATACCAGCGGGCCATTGTAGTTAACGTTGGGGATCCAGCTGTAGTACTGCCAGCCGCTATCGCCGTAGTCACCTACAGTCGCCACGTTCGCCAGAAGATTGTAACCGGCATCAGTGATGACGAACGAAGCGTCATTGTAGGGCATGTAATCGCCAGCGATGAAGCGCCACATAAAGTCGTATTTCTGGCCAGCGACCAGACTTACCGTTTGAAACAGGCTCTGATTGCCCACCAACTGGCCATACCAATCACCCTGGTACGCCGTTGCGGCATCGTTCACCACGGTCCCGGTACCGATCCAAGGAGCAAGATTACCGCTTTCAAAGCCCATATTTGAAACACTTGCAGCCGTTGCCACCTGCGCAGACACCAGCATTACTGCCGCCAAGCCCAGTTTGCGAAACATTTTCATAGTTCCCCCTTTACCGCGAAAACCAAGAGCCATCATCTACACCTTCCGTCGGCTGGCGACCACAATGAAACCAAACAACGCGGACGCAAATAACCATGCCGCGGCAGGCAGCGGCACGGGACTCGGTTGATTGACATAGGAGTCGGACCGCCCAGCCAGTCCAATAGCCTGGACATGCAAGCCGACCCGGAAATGACCGTCGGCAAAGGCCGCGATCAAACCATCGAACGAACCCGCATTAGCCCAAAGCCCTAGGAAGCTAACCCACTCATCGGCAGTGTTGACGCCATTTTTCTTAACCCCCTTAGTGGCCACGCCGCCTTCGACGCTCTGCGCATTGGCATCGCCGGAGAAATCAGCCAGAAAACCAATGACGTTACCGCCAGGAAGATTCGCCGGCGCAGCCTGGCTGTCGAAGGAAACTCCCACGCCTGAATCGGCGTGATAGGCGATGCTGTTGAATAAGACAGGCTGGGCATCATCGAAATAGATATCGGTGATCGACGCAGGCACGCCAAGGCGATTACTAAACGTAAAGAGCGCCCCTCCCGGCTGCTCGGTGACCAGCATGCCGAGCTGCCCCCCAAGATTTTCAGCTGAGTTGCTGCTAACGCGGGTGAATTCGTATGCCAAGCTCGCCGCATTGGCATAGGAACAGAGCGCGCCATTTAGCAGCAGCAATAACAAAAGGGATTTTATGAGCAACACTAGGCGCATTACACACTCCCTGTGCAGAGAAATATTCTGTGTTTGTACAGAGGTACAGTTGACAGGTGGTGGCGATCCTATAGGCATAACGCCATCACGTCAACATCACGTCAACCAGATAGAAAAAACAGAAATCCTGACAGGTTCGTCAAATACTCGACGCGATAAAACAGACTGACGACGGGATAAACCAGCACCTGTCGTCCGCACACTGGTAGCGGACCCAGCAACTGTCAGCTGGTCAGTAAGCCTGCTTCCCCGTGAAAGCAAACACCGTGCGCAAAAGGATGATGAAATCGAGCCAAAGCGACCAGTTGTTGATGTATTCGATATCGGACTCGACTCGCTGAATCATCTGCTCTATATCCCGCGTCTCGCCACGAAAGCCACGCACCTGGGCCAGACCGGTGATACCTGGCTTGATATGGTGACGGGCAAAGTAATCGACGATGCTGTCCGAATACTCCTCGTCGTGCTGAATGGCGTGCGGGCGAGGGCCCACCAGGGACATTTCCCCCAGCAGTACGTTAAACAATTGCGGCAGCTCATCCAGGCTCGTTCGGCGAATAAAGGCTCCTACCCTGGTCACCCGTGGGTCATTCTTTTGAGCCTGCTTGACGATGCCATCCTCTACTTGATGGACGACCATGCTGCGGAACTTCCAGATACGGAAGATCCCGCCGCTCCAGCCCATGCGTTCCTGGCGGAAAAATACCGGCCCAGGACTATCGAGCTTGATCGCAATAGCAATAACCAGAAGCAAGGGCGCGACCAGTATCAAAGCGAGGGAAGCCAGCAGCCTGTCTTCAAGGTTCTTCAGAAACAGGCGCATCCCCATCAGCGGGGTTTCAGACAAGGTCAGCACGGGAATGCCGGCGATCTCACGAACACTGTGATTGATCAGGCGCAGCGAAAAGATGTCCGGCACCCAATTAACCGCGATGTGCTTATCGAGCAGCCTGAGGTAAACCTCCTCAATCACCTCGGAGGCATCCAGCGGCGTGACGAAATAGACGGTACGAATGGCATGCCGCTCGATCAGCTCGTCGAGGTCGGAAATATCACCCAATACCGACGGATGTCGTGAGTCCTCAGGGACCGCTGAAGCAGGCTCATCGCCCGCCTTGATCAGCACACAGCCCACCATTCGCTGACCGAGCCAGGGGTTATCGCTGATTTTCTGGTGAAGGAAATTAGCCAAACGCCCCGAGCCGATAATTAGCGCGTTATCCAGCTGATCCGGATGATTCAACAGCTTTTTTTGCACTTCGCGCATCGCCACATGCAACAGCAACTGGACGAAGAATCCACCAAAAAACAACTGCCCCACCAACAAGCGCGAATACTGCTCGCTTTGCTTGGTCAGAAAAGCCATGGCGACGAGAAAGGCAAATGTGGCCGTCCAGGCCTTGAAAAGCTTGAATGCCTTAAGGGTAAAGCCGACATTGCTGCGGTAGATTGCATAGTGGTCATACACGACTGCCAGCGCACCTAGCAGTAACAGGATCATGATCACATAGGCCGGCGTAAGGAATCCGATGTGATAGTCGACCAGCCACCAGGAGACGCCGGTTACCGCGATACCATCAAGACCTGCCTGGATGCTGTTGCTGGTACTGCTTCGCCGCTGGAGTATCGAACGGCGCCCACCGGGCTGAAATGTCATGATGAGACCACATTAAGTTGAGGCACTAGTGCTTCCCACCCAATAACAACAGGGCAGTAAAAACAGCATTACGGGTTACCGAGCAGCTTTGCAGGCGCAAAGACCGGACGTAGGTAGTTCAATGACGACACACTCAACACACCAGCAATCCGCGTTGCCATCACTACCGCGAAACGATGTATGAACCACCTACAAGTCCGTACGCACGCCCCAGAAAACTTATCCACAGACGGCGTTTCGGCGCTCGCGAATATACTGGAACAGCATAAAGCTTGGAAACAATCAGATTGACTACCGGAGCCTGGCGAGCGGGCGCTGCAGCAAAAGACTCATCAATCTAGCGAAAAGGCCCCAAACTCTGCCTGATCCCTGACCACCTCATCGATGACCCCCACATCGATGAGGTCAAGCTCTGCGGAGAACCCATACACCAGCGCGGTATCGCACAGGATATTGATACTCCGCGGAATGCCTTCACCCAGCTGAGCGATGCGCGCGCAGGCAGCTGCCGTAAACAGTGGCTCTACGCGCCCTGCAATAGCCAGCCGGTGACGCATGTAGGCGGCCACCTCGTCCGCAGCCAGTGGCGGGATAAAGAAGTGCGAAGAGACCCGTTGCCTCAGCTGGCGAAGTTCCGGGCGCCTTAACAGCTCCTTCAGCTGGGGCTGGCCGACCAGAATTATCTGCAGGAGCTGATCTTTATCCGCGTTTATGTTCGACAACACGCGAAGCGATTCCAGAGCGCCGAGGCTCAGGTTCTGCGCCTCGTCGACGATCAACAAAACGCGCTTGCCGGCACCGTACTGACGAACCAGAAATTGCTGGAAGGCATCGTACAGGGCCACTTTCGATAGCCCCTCATAAGGCAGACCAAAGGCAAGCATTACCCATTCAAGCAGGTCGGTTATGTCTTGATGGGTATTGCTGACCAGCCCGATCAGCATCTGTGTGTCGAGGTTGTTGAGCAGGTTTCGAATCAGGGTTGTCTTACCGCAGCCAATCTCGCCACTGATAACAGTGAACCCCGCCTTGTTGGCGACGCCGTACTCCAGCATGGCATACGCCATGCTGTGCCTCTTACCCATAAACAGGAAGTCAGGATCAGGTTGGATGGAGAACGGTTTTTCCCGCAACCCGTAAAAGGTTTCATACATAGATAGGTTGCCTTAGAGCACTTTCAGCGCTTCGCGAATCCGCTCGACGTCGGGAGCACTTTGGTCCTGACTCAATTCAAGGGCCTTCTGCAACTCCACGCGCGCTTGCTCGTTCCTGTTCAAGGCCGCATAGCTCATGCCGAGGTGATAGCGAAAGACCGGCTGCTCAGGCAGCTGGCGCGCCGCATCCTCGATCAGCGCCAACCCCTCCTCGACCTTACCGAGTCGATAAGCAGCCCAGCCCAGGGTGTCCTTGAAGTAGGGTACTTCGCTGCGTTTGAAGCGCTGAGCCAATTCGTATGCACGCACCCAGCTCGCTTGCTCGGCACCCTGCTCGCTAAGCAGACTGGCCAGATTATTGACGGCGACATCGGAGCCCGGGTGATCCTTGTGCAGCGCCTCGTAGGCGCTGATCGCCTCATCGAAACGCCCGGACACCTCAAGGATGCCGGCCCTAGCCAGTAGCAATTCGAAATTCCCAGGCGCCCGCTCCAACCCTTGTGCGAGAACCTGCTCTGCCTCAGAGAGGCGCCCGGCGCGCACATGCAAATTAGCCAGGCTGACATAGCTCGCTGCTTGTTGTGGCTGCAAACCAATGACCTGCTGGAAAATCTGAGCTGCCGCTGCGTCATCCCTGCCCGCAGCATGTAACTCACCAAGCAGCAAAAGCGCACGCGCATTGGTCGGGCTCGCTTGAATCACCGAACGCAGAAAATCCATTGCCTCACTCGCCTTACCCGCCAGCAGGTAGGAGCGCACCAACGCCACCATCGGCTGAGCGTCTGCGGGCGATGCATCGTAGGCGCGCCGAAAAGCGGCGATGCTCTCCGAGTATTCCTTGCGCGCGGCAAAGAGAGTGCCGCGGATCTGCTCGGCCGCTTGTTCCTGACCCGACAGCGCCTGCATATCATCCGCCACCGCCTGCGCCCCCGGCCAATTGCCCTGACTGATCCGCGCTTGCGCGAGTACGCGCATGGCCGGCACATGATTGGCATGCGCCTGTAAGACCTCGGAGGCCACCACTTCTGCACGGGCCATCTGGCCTTGTTGTAAGAGGAACTCCGCATAGGCCATGCCGAACTGCAGCGCCGGCTTGCCGACCTCATATGCCTTCAGATAATTCTCCTGGGCCAGCTCGACCGAGCCAGTAAGCTCATGAGCCTTGGCCAACATCAGCAGCGCACGGGGTGAGCTGGGCGAGTCGCGAAGGATGGTGCGCAAATCAGCAATCGCTTGATCGAACTGGCGCGCGTCTATTGCCAGGCCAGCCTTGAGCAGCAAGCCCTGCTCATTACGCTGATCGCCGGCGAGCACCTCATCAATAAGACGCTGAGCGGCCGGTTTGTCGCCATTCAAGAGCAGCATGCCGGCCAGTAGACCTTTGGCTTTGACCGCATCTGGGGTATCGCCAGCCCTGGCGATGATGGTACGCAAGACCGCCTCGGCAGCCGCCTGATCGCCCTGCGCCTGCTGCATGGTGACCAACGCAAAACTCAGCTCATTGCTGCCAGCATCCTCGCCGATCATTTTCTGCAAATGCTCAAGCGCCGCTTGCTGCCCTTTCACGCTACCGATAAAGCGCACTACATCGAGGCGCGCCTGGACGTCATTCGGGTTTTCCGCCGCAATGGCGCGATATTCGGCTTCCGCCGCATCCGCACGCCCATGCAGCACGTAGAACTGGGCAAGCGTGTGGCGCAGGGCTCTGGTTTCCGGGTAGAGCGCGATCAACTTGCGGAAAATAGCCTCGGAGGACTCCGTTTGAGCCATAGACTCCAGGGCCTGCACCTTGATTAGCTGCAAGGCAATATTTTTGTCGTTGACCTGCAGGCCGCGATCCAGAAACTCGATGGCCTTTGCGGCATCGTTTGCTGCTAGGCGCTCGGTAGCCAGCACTACCAGCGCGTCAATATTGGTCGGGCTTATTGCCAGCGCCGCATTGGCTTGGGCAACCGCACCGACCTTGTCATCCAGCTTGTACAGCACCCCAGCGCGCAACCCCAACACCTCGGCGTTATCCGGAGCCATGCCAAAGGTGAGGTCGCTGGCGGCCAGCGCCTTGTCCAATCGCCCGGCCGCTAGCAACATGCGCCCCAATTTGATCTGGGTCTCCAGATGCTGAGGGTCATGATCGACAACCTTGTTCAGCAAACCGAACAGTTTTTCCCAGTCCCCTTGCTGCTCGGCAATCTGCGCAAGGGCGAACCATGCCGCCGTCAGGTCCGGCCTGATTTGCAATGCGTTCTGCAGCTCGATACGCGCCTTGAGCAAATCGCCCTGAGCCATCAGCTCCAGGCCCTTCTCGTAGTATTTGTTGGCCTTTTCCTCAGGCGAAGAGCAGGCCGCCAAGCCAATAAAACAGGCCACCAGCAGTGCGCTCCGAACGTCTTTAGCACAATTACGCCAATCCATCGTCATCTAACCAAACCCTTGAAAATCAATGCGGGACATGAGCCGCCAAGCGCGGCACAGCAAGTTTCATAAAGTCCTGTAGGCGCCGATCTGCATCGGCCGGTGCTTCGAGAGCGCCGATAGGGGTGGTCACCCGCACCAGCGCGCCATCGCTGCGATTGCGCAGCAAAGCGTCTACCAACAGGTACCATTTCATCCAGTATTCATTGGCAATTCGCCGCCCGCGCTGCTCAAACCAGTAGTAAACCAACTGTCTTTGCCCCGCCCGCTCGATGACCACTCGGTTCACCTCGAGGCCGCCGTCACTCGCCTGCGCCAGGGTCACCGGCATACGACTCAGCCCGGTGATCAACCAGCCACCGCCAGGAATGCACACCTGCGGCGAATGGGGAGAAACGCCCTTACGCTGGGAGCCGTAGAAAGCCGCATAAAAGTTAACCACCTCGGCTTCGCCGCGACGATAATCTGCGATGACATAGTCATCCAGCCCCAAGCTCGCCTCCACCTCGGTATCCAATCGACTCTCGCTGGCCCGCCATTCATCCAACAGCAGCGGAAATGCCGTGAGCGGTAGACGATCCAAGGGGGACTCCTCACGTTCGCTGACAGTGCCCACCAGCACGCTGGCCATCAGCAGAACCGGCAATGTAAAAGCCAGCGGATGCCTCATGAGTTTCGGTGCAGCGGTCGCCCCGCAGCCACGAACAGCGGGGAACTGCAAAACATCGAGTACGTTGCGGCGAGCGCCAAAGCGCTCGAATAACCAAACCTCCGCCAGCAAAAACAGCAGGCAGGCCATAAAGATGATCCAGCCTTCGAAATAATGCAGAAAACCATCCGCCATGCCGATGCCCCAGCGCTCCACCAGCAAGCCTACTGCTGCAATCCGCAGGCTGTTCATCAGCACAGTAATAGGCACAGTGGAAAGGAACAGCAGCGCTCTTTGCCATAGCGGCCCGCGAAACATGTAGCCCATCAGAAAGCCGATGCTCAGCAACGGGTAGAGATAGCGCAAACCGCTGCATGCCTCTACCACCTGCAGGCGATAGAAACCGAGGTCGATGATATTGCCTTCGAGATATACGGATATATCCAGCGCCCTGAGCACCCACACACCGATTTCCGACGACACCAACTGCAGGCGCCAGGAGAGTTGCGAGTCGACGAAATAGGGCAGCGGGATAGCGAAAATCAGCAGCAGCAGCGGCAGAAGTGTCACTCGCAGCAGCGGTACGCCACCCAGACAAAGCACCAATGCCAGCAAGCACAGCAGAAAACCGTACTGCACAAGAATGAAGATGGCAGTCAACTCACCCAATAACAGCGCACCAAGCGCGACTAGTAGCAGCAAGAGGCCAGACCAAGATGGCGTGCCGATACTTTCGCGCAATGCATCGCGGCGCTGCCAAAGCAGCCACAGGCTTATCAGCGGGATGAAAAAGCCGTGACTGTATTCCTCCTGCTTGCTCCAGCGACTAGTCAACTCAAGCAAACCATCAAAATAGGCGGCGAGCGCCAAAAAAATGGCGACAACGAACACAACAGCCGTGCCGCCAAGCCTGCCGATCACTGATTCGCCCATTAAGAGATCCTTCATCAACTGACGTCCATCGTGCATGGCACCGCGCACGAGGCGAATCCTGAGAGCGCTAGCGTCAATTTTCTGCTGTATTTACTCAAAATACTAGCCGCGCATAGTATCACTATAATATCATTCGCTTAATATTCTTTAATTTCGGTGGCCGGCATGCATTCACGGGTCTTCAAAGCGCTTAACGCTTTCCTGCTTTGCGGGCTGGTTTCCACCAGCCACCAAGCCATCGCCGCCAGCATCACATTGCAATACCAAGGCGCCGCCTACGGCTTCGCCAACGGCGCGATCCAAGCCGACTTCAACCCCATCAAGAACGGCCTCGAATCCAAGGCGGTAGCTGCCGGCGGTTTCGATATGCTCGAAACAAGCACTGACCAGTCGCTAATTGCCTGGTGTGTGGATGTATTCCACTCGCTCAACAATCAATTCGAATACGCCATCGGCAACCCCAGCTCGCTCAACCGCTTTGACGACCTGCAGAAACTGGCCAATCAGCGCTACGCCCAGGTTACCGACAAAACGACCTCGGCCGCCTTCCAGCTGGCCATTTGGGAAATCGTCACCGATACCGGCGGCGGCTATAGCTTGGCCAATGGCACATTCAAGGCCACTGGTTTCGGTAACGCCCAGGCCCTGGCGGGCGAATGGTTGAAACTAGGCGGCCAGAATACCGGCAACTACAAAATCAGCTACTTCTACGACAGCATTCTGCAGGACAAAAACTCCAGTCAGAATCTGATCACTGTGTCGTCCGTACCGCTACCAGGCGCGGCGCTGCTGATGTTGTCCGCCCTAGGATTTGGTGCATTGTTGCGCCGCCGCCAGCGCACCGCCTAAGCCTAAACCGGTAAGAGTTGGCGCCAAGCACAGAGATGCGTTGCGCTTGACCAGCGATCTCGCGCTGGATAGATTTCAGCGCGTTTAAACTTGCAAAAACTGCCGGCGGAACGTTGTGCTTTTCCCGCTGTTCGTAACCGCGATCTGATGCGCGGTAGGTCAAAACGAACCTCGTGCAACACGACAAAAACTGCAATCACTAAAAGAAGTAGTCGACGAGCATCAACCGCGTTGCCCACTACCCAGCGTCTTCGACTATCGCGAACTGCTAATGCCTGTGGCAATGACAGACGTTGCAAAGGTCGCCGAGCAGGTAAAGACCAGCGCCTCGATCGACGCTGCAGCCAGGCAGCTGACTAGCATGGGCGTAAAATCCAGCCTGAACCGAGACAGTCGAGCGGCCGAGCAAACGCCGCCCGACTTGTTGGCGAAGTCGTTCTACGCGAAGCCGGCAACCTGCATAAAACAGCCACAATCACCTATATCGACAGCAGCCTGCAGCCACAATAATTACGCGTGACCATGCAGATTCAAGACGTTTCACCAGGCGTCCTTATTAAAACGAGCAGCAGCTAATGCGCATTCTTATCACCGGCGGTGCCGGCTTTATCGGTTCAGCACTGATCCGCTACCTGTTGCACGAGACCGAACACCAGGTACTCAACCTCGACAAGCTGACCTATGCAGGCAATCTCGAATCGCTGGCGGGCGTGGCGAGCAACCCGCGCTACCGGTTCGTCCAGGCCGATATCGCCGACAGCGTACTGGTGAACCAGACCTTGGCCGAATTCCAGCCGGACGCCATCATGCATCTGGCCGCCGAATCTCATGTCGATCGCTCGATCGACGGCCCGGCAGCGTTTATCCAGACCAACATCGTTGGCACCTATGCCTTGCTCGAAGCCACCCGCGCCTATTGGCTGCAGTTGGACGAGACGCGCAAAGGGGCGTTTCGCTTCCACCATATTTCCACCGACGAGGTGTATGGCGACCTGCACGGGGTCGACGACCTGTTCAGCGAAACCACGCCTTATGCGCCGAGCTCGCCCTATTCGGCGAGCAAGGCGGCCTCCGATCACCTGGTGCGGGCCTGGCAGCGTACCTATGGGCTACCGGTACTGCTAACCAATTGCTCGAACAATTACGGCCCCTATCACTTCCCGGAAAAACTCATCCCTCTGGTTATCCTCAACGCGCTGGAGGGCAAACCGCTGCCGGTATATGGCAACGGCCAGCAGG
>CAMPJN010000005.1 GCA_946886875.1 uncultured Pseudomonas sp. | reverse complement strand
CCAGGACACCTGGATGAGCCTGATCCGCAGCCAGTCGCTGCAGCGCGAGGCGGTGTTGTTCAAGACCTGGCTGTATCAGATCGCACGTAATCGGCTGATCGATCACTGGCGCAAAAGCGGTCGCCAGGCGGGAAAGCATGAGGCGTTCGACGAGCAGCTGCATGACCAGCCATGCAGCGAGACCAACCCTGAGCAGCAGCTCAGTTTGAGTCGCGACCAGGAACGCCTGCAGGCCGCGCTGGCCGATCTGCCGCCGGAACAACGCGAAGTCTTCCTGCTGCGCGCCCACGGCGATCTGGAATTGCACGAGATCGCTGAGCTGACCCGCACGCCGGCGGAAACGGTGAAAAGCCGCTTGCGCTATGCGCTGCAGAAATTACGTCGGCTGCTGGCTGATCCGGCCGCCGAGGAGTTACCCGTATGAACCGCGACCAACACGAACCAAATGAGCAGGCATTGCTCGATCACTTTCGCGCCCATAGCCAGGCCGAGCCGTCCGCGGAGCTGGACGCGCGCATCCTCGCTGCCGCTCGCGCCGCGCAGGTATCGAGCAGGCCCAGCTGGAGTCAGCGCGTGCATGCCTGGCTGTTCGGCCCAGGCGGTCGCCAGCGCTGGTCGGTGGCAGTGGCCGGGTTGGTCTGCGTCGGCATCGGCGTCAGCCTGACCTGGCGCACCCTGGAGCAAACCCCGGATGCCTATGACGCGCCTATGCCGCGCGCGGTAATGGCGCCGGCGCCAGCCGCACCCATGGCCGAAGCCGAGGCGCCGCAAGGCTTGCTGCGCGAACAGGCGCCGGCCATGCAGAGCTATTCGCAGGCGCGGCAAAGGGCCGAGAAGAAGGAGTCGGCGCCGGTGCTGGCAGAGGAAATGCGTAAACAGGCACCTATCGCCAGCGAAGCTTTATCGGATGCCGCGGCGCCAGACACCGCACCGTCGATGGCGGCGGGCGCAGCGCCGCGGGCAAGCAAGGCGGTTCAGCCAGAGTCGGAGCAGTTGTTGTTGCAACTGCTGGAACTACGCCGCGCCGGAGAGGTGGATGAGGCGAAAGCGTTGCAGCAGCGTTTGCAGCGCGACTATCCGCAGCTGGATATAGAGGCACAGCTGCAGCGTCTTGAAAGCAACCGCTAACGGCGCGATACGGACGTAGGTTGGGCCGGGCCGCGTAGGCTGAGCCTGCGAAGCCCAGCACTCCCAACGCGCAACTGGGAGCGTGGCGCGTTGGGCTTCACTGCGTTCAGCGCCAACCTACCTTGCGGACAGGCTCCATCCTGGTATTTCTCTCCGGCCTGCCAACAGAGCACGCTATACCCGCTAGCAAACCGCTAGCATGGCGTTCTTGTTTACGCATGGAGCGCGCAATGCCCGCCAATCCCCTCGACGCCGACGAAAAGAGCCTGCCACGTCTATTGCTGGATCTGCTCTGGCAACTCGCCGTGCTTATAGTGCCGATCGTTCTGCTCGCCATGGCGCCGCCGCTGCTGACTGCTGGCGTCGCTGCGCTGTTGGTGGCGCTGATGAGCGGCGCGGCCAAGCTGGGTTACAGCGGCGCGGCCAATGCGCTAAGCCGCTTGCTCACCGCCGCGGTGATTGGTTTGGGTTTTGGTCTGGGCCGCGAGCTGCCGGAGTATTGGAACCTGGCCGCGGCCATATTGACCATTCTGTTCGGCCTGGCCGGCGCTGCCACCCTGGAGCGCCGCTTGGGGCTGGCTAAGGCCAAGCCAGAGGCGGTGGATGGCGGCGAGCCTTCAGGTCTCAGCGCCTGGGGCAACGGGGTGATCGCATTTACGCCCGAGGGCGAGCCTATCCATACCTTCAACTGGGGCGAGATCGCCATGGGCGGCCCGGCCTACTGCGATTACCTGTTGCCTGATGGCGTGGTGTTGGAAGGCCTCGGTAGCTCGGCGCTGTTCTCCAGCGACGGCCGTTATTTCGCCGCGCCCGTACCGTCGCGCGATGTCTGGAGTCTGGCGATTTTCGACCGGCAATTACGGCGTTTGTACCAGTGCCCGGAGTGCACGGAATTCTGGGAACTGGACGAATTCAGTGAGACGGAAATCCGTGGTCGGCACAGCCCCTTGGTGTCCAACCAGAGCTACAAAATCGGCCTGGCCGACCTGCTGCGCCAGGCGCAGAGCGAGGATTTTATCGCCATCGGCGACCTCTGGCTGGCCCCGGCCTGGGCGCAGCAGCTGCAAACCGCGCGGTTGGAGTTTGCCGCGCCTCAAGGCACTCATGTGCTGGTCGGCGAACTGAACCTGGCGGATAACCTGCGCAGCTTGGACAACCCGCTGACGCCGCTGCGTTACCCCAGCTATCGCCTGCTGTTGAACGATCAGCCCAGCGGGTTGCTGCTGCATGGTGGCGAAACCCCGGTGTGGCGCGAGGACGGTCAGGCGCTGGTGTGTCGGGCGCGCCCGCAAGGGGAGGCGGAGAGCAGCTGGAGCAACGATTGCTGGTTATGGCAACAGGATCATGGCTGGGGTGACTTGGCGGAGCCTTGGCCGGCGCGCGCGGATGAACCTTCGTTGAACTGGGGGGCTCCGTGCCGCCTGGATACGCGGCAGGTCTGGCGCGAGGCCTATTTCGACTTCGCCGAGACCGACCGCCTGGGCTACGGCTACAGCCTGCAAAGCATCCACAGCGACACAGAAATTCTGCTCGGTCATGACGCTCTGGGCCGGGCAGTACCGGGGGAGCATCGGCTGACACGACTGCAACTGGCCACGCCGCTCGATCAGTCGGCTGGTCGGGGCACCAGCGAGCTGCATCTGCAGCCCATGCAAGGCCAAGCGACGCCTTGCCTGAGCTGGCTGCGCGACAGTCAGGACGGCGCGCGTGGGGCCTATTCCTGTCGTATCGGCGAGTGGCAATTGGATGGCGAATGGTGCCTGGATCACCGCGTCTCCGACTGCGGCCGCTACCTGGCGCTGCTGGCGTTCGCCGAAGCGCCCGCGGTGCCCCATCAAGTCGTCGTTGCCGATGTGCAGACGCGCTCCTTGCTGCGGCTGGAACAACCGCTGTTGGTCGCGCGCTTCTACGATCTGCGCGACAAGGTGCTGAGTTTTGCGCATATCTGCGGGCGCCTGGGCGAGGGTGAAGTCAGCACGCCGCTACGTCGGTTCGACCGCCAGGCCCCGAATGCGGCAACCGCGGCGGGTTTCGTCGCGCCGGCCGAAGGCTCGCGTCTGTATTACCAGGTCGCGCATGTTCGAATCGAGGAGGATGGCCTGAGCCTATTGCCGAGCTGGCGTTTGGCCGAACAAGCGCCCGCCGCCAATGCCGTGGGTGATTTTATTCTGCCAGCACCGGATGGCCGCGACGCCGCCTGGCTGTTTGGCGCCGAGAGCAGCTATCAGGACAACTACCTGCGCGAGCGTCACCCCCGCCAGGGCGGCTGCCTGCTGACCGCCTCGGGCTGCGCCGTGGCCGATTTGGCGCCAGCGATGATCTGGTCCGAGGATGGCCGTTACCTGGCGTTGACCCGCCATCTGGACCGTTTTGATGCGCGTGTCGGCGACAGTGAGCACGATATCTGGCAGCTATTGCTGATGGATCTGACGGAGAAAACCCTGCGCAACAGCCGCACCTCGATTGGCCTGATGCCGCACTTCGAAGGCTTCGACAGCCAAGGGCTGCGGGTACGCAGCTTCGCCTACGACTATCAGGTTGCCGAGGATGGCGGCGAGACGCGCCTGATCGCCTTGGATGAATTGCTCGCCTTGCCAGCGGAAAGTCTGATCGTCAGCGCCGGCTTATGGTTGCCTGCGGAGGAGCAGCAACGAGCCGGCCAATGGCACCGCATGGACACCCGGCATCTGCAGGTTTGGAACAAGCGCAACGCAGAGCAGGCTTGCTAGATCGCGGATGAGGGGGGAGCATGCAAGCTTTCCCCTGCCGCATTTGTGTCGTTGATGATCAGCTTTCGTTGCTTGTTTGTATTTTTGCCATTGCTCGCGCTCGCTGCTTGCGACAACGACCCGGCGCCGCCAATCGTGCCGGTCGAGCCGCCTAAGCCGCGGGTGTCGACTCCTGCCGTTCCGGTTGCCCCGGCGCCAGTGGTTGCGCCTGCAGCCGAGCCAGCAGCCGAGCCAGCAGCCAAGAAGGCGAGCGAGCCGGCCAAACCGAGCCAGCCGCCCAAGCCCGTTGTTAGCAAACCCGCGGTCAAAGAGACGTCTAAGGCCAGCGTGGCCAAGGCGCCCGTACCTGTGCCCAAGCTAGAGCTGGATCTGAGTTTGCCGACAGAGATGCTGGAGCCTACGGAGTCGGTGGAGTCCTTTAGTGAACTGCCTTCGACGTTGTTGCCGCCGTTGTTTGACGAACAGAACGCCGCGGGTAGCCCCTTTCAGCTGCAAGGCAAGCTGATCACCAACGAGAGCGGCGATCAGGACTACTGGGAGTCACTGGAAGGCGCCGAATTGCAGTTTGAGTTCAAGCGCTAAGCGGCGCTTGTAGTTGCGGCGCTGCTTGTTGGGCTTCGCTGCGCTCAGCGCCTATGCGGATATCTCTAGTCGACGAACAGGTCGTTAAACAGCGCACCGCCGTCCGGGTCGAAGCGGTAGTGCTCGAAGTCGCTTTGGCCTTGTTCGCGCAAAATCTCCTCATCGATCAACAGACGGCCGGTGATGCTGCGGTTTTGGCTGGCCAGGATGGCATGGGCGGCGTCGGCCATGATTGCCGGGGTGCGCGCGCGCTTGAAGGCGTCGCGGCTGCCCAGTTCGAACTCGATGGCGGCGGTGGCAATCATGGTCTTGGGCCAGAGCGCGTTGACGCTGATGCTGTACTTGTTGAATTCCTCGCTCATGCCCAGGGTCAGCATGCTCATGCCGTATTTGGTCACGGTATAGGGCCCGTGCTGGGCGAACCATTTTCTGTCCATATTCAGCGGCGGCGACAGATTGAGGATGTGGCCGTTGGCGCTTTGCTTAAGGAAGGGCAGGGCGGCCTGGCTGCAAACCATCACCGCGCGGGTATTGATCTGAAACATCAGGTCGAAGCGCTTGGGTTCGAGTTTTTCCACCCCCACCAGCTTGATCGCGCCGGCATTGTTGATCAGCCCATCAATGCCGTCGAAGTGCTCGGCTGCCTGGGCCATGGCAGCTTTCACCGCCACCTCGTCGCGCACATCCAGTTGCAATGCCAGGGCCTTGCCGCCCACTGCTTCTACCTCAGCGGCCACCGAATGGATGGTGCCCGGCAGCTTGGCGTGGGGCTCGGCGCTTTTCGCCGCGATGACGATATTGGCGCCGTCGCGGGCCGCGCGCAGGGCGATCTCGCGACCGATGCCACGGCTGGCGCCGGTGATAAACAGGGTTTTGCCTTGCAGTGACATGTAAGTTCTCCGTGATTTGTTGTTATTCGTCCGAGCTGCTTTTTGATGGTTCCCACGCGGAGCATGGGAACCATCAATCAGGCGTCAGGCTCGATCTCGACCAGCAACTGGCGGTTCTTCACCTGATCGCCGCGACTTACGCCAACGCGCTTGACCACGCCGTCGATGCTGGCTTTAAGCGGGTGTTCCATCTTCATCGCCTCCAGCACCAACAGCAGTTGGCCCTTGCTGACCTGGCTGCCTTCCTCGACCAGCACATCGACTATGGCGCCATCCATCGGCGCCTTGACGCTGCCGGAGCCGGCACCGGCGGCGCTGCTGACCGGCAGGTGGGTGATGTCGCTGAACGCCAGATTGCCGTTATGGCCGTATAGCCAGAGCGCTTCGCCGTCGATGTGATAGGCCAGGCGCTGACGGATGCCGTCCAGCTCGAGAGTGGCCCAGCGGCCGTCGCAGCACAGCAGCTTGAGATCGAGCAGGGTGTCGGCAACTTTCGCCCGCAAGCTCGGCTGGGGGCCGTCGACCAGCACATCCAATTCGATCTCGAACTGCTGCTCGCCCTGCTTGAGCACAAAACGCCAAGGCGCGCTGCCGGCGTTGCGCCAGCCGGCCAGGCCGCCCTGATGGGCGCGGGCGTTGGCCGATTGCTGGTAGAGCAGTGCGGCCGCCATCGTCAGTTCGCCGGCGGTTGGTGGTTGTGGGCTTAGGCTCGGGTCGGCGGCGAAATGCTCGGCGATAAAGGCCGTGGTGGCGTTACCCGCGGCGAACTCGGGGTGCCCGAGCAGGTTGGCGAGAAAGCGCTGATTACCGTTGACGCCCAGCAGCACGCAATCCTCCACCGCGCGCACCAGCTTGCGCCGGGCTTCCTCGCGGGTCGCGCCATAGGCGATGACCTTGGCCAGCATCGGGTCGTAAAACGGGCTGATGACCTGGCCTTCGAGCAGACCATGGTCGATTCGGATGCCATCGAGCAGTGCCGGCTCCCAGCGCAGCACGCGGCCGGTCTGCGGCAGAAAATTCTGTGCCGAATCTTCGGCGTACAAACGCACTTCCATGGCGTGGCCGGTCAGGCGGATTTCCTCCTGCTTGAGCGGCAGCGGTTGGCCTTCTGCGACGCGAATCTGCCAGGCCACCAGATCCTGCCCGGTGATCAGCTCGGTCACCGGGTGTTCGACTTGCAGGCGGGTATTCATTTCCAAGAAGAAGAACTCGCCGCTCTGATCCAGCAGGAATTCCACGGTACCGGCGCCGACATAGTCGACCGAGGCGGCCGCCTTGACTGCGGCCTCGCCCATGGCCTGGCGCAGCTCGGGTGTCATCAGCGGGCAGGGCGCTTCTTCGACCACCTTCTGATGGCGGCGCTGCACCGAGCAATCGCGCTCGCCCAGGTAGACGATATTGCCGTGCTGGTCGCCGAACACCTGGATTTCCACATGGCGCGGCTGAATCACCGCCCGCTCCAGGATCAGCTCGCCGGAGCCGAAGGCGTTCTGCGCTTCCGAACGGGCGGTGCGGATCTGCGCCAGCAGCTCGCCGGATTCATGAACCAGACGCATGCCACGGCCACCGCCACCGGCGCTGGCTTTGATCATCAGCGGGAAGCCGATGCGCTGGGCCTCGCGGCTCAGGGTTTGGTCGTCCTGCGCCTCTCCCTCGTAGCCGGGGATGCAGGGCACGCCGGCCTTGAGCATGGCGATTTTCGACAGGCGTTTGCTGCCCATCAGGTGGATGGCTTCCACCGTCGGGCCGATAAATACGATGCCGGCGGCCTCGCAGGCGCGGGCGAAGTCGGCGTTCTCCGAGAGAAAGCCATAGCCGGGGTGGATGGCGTCGGCACCGGTCTTTTGCGCGGCGGCGATAATGGCGTCGATCCGCAGATAGGACTGATTGGCCTGGGCCGGGCCGATGCATACCGCCTGGTCGGCCATGTGCACATGGCGTGCGTCGGCGTCGGCCTCGGAGTAGACCGCCACGGTGCGGTAGCCCAGGGCCTGGGCGGTGCGCATCACCCGGCAGGCGATTTCGCCGCGGTTGGCGATAAGGATTTTGTTAAAGGTGGGCATCTGTGTGCTCCTGCTGGTCGATCCGGATTGCGTCCGGGCTACGATTTGCGATCAGATTGTGTGGGAGGGGCTTTAGCCGCGAAACAGCGATACCCGTCGCGGCTAAAGCCCCTCTCACAGGGTTATTCTGCGGCCCACTTCGGCGGGCGTTTCTGCACAAAGGCCATGGTGCCTTCGATGCCTTCAGCCCCGGTTACCGCCGCGGCGAACTGTTCGGCGGCGCGATCCAACAACGGCCCGAGTGCTTCGTTCTCGGCTGCCAGCAGCAGGGCTTTGGTCGCGGCATTGGCCTGGGGGGCGCACAGGCGTACCTGGCCGAGCACCTGTTGCAAGCGGGCTTCGATGGCTGCGTCATCCGGCTCGCTGAAATGCACCAGGCCCAGGCGCTCGGCCTCGACACCGTCGAAGCGCGCGGCGGTGAGGGCGAGACGGCGGGTCTGGGTCAGGCCGATACGCTTGACCACAAAGGGCGCGATCTGCGCCGGCAGAATGCCTAAGGTGGTTTCCGGTAGACCAAACTTGGCGTCCTGCTGGGCGATAGCGATATCCGAGACGCAGGCCAGACCGAATCCACCCCCGAGCACCGCGCCTTGCAGCACGGCGATCAGCACCTGGGGTGTGTGCTGGGCTTCCTCCAGCAGGCTGCCGAAGGCGCGGTTAAGCGCGCGGTAAGCGTCGCTGCCGGTGGCCCTGGCACCGGCCATATCCTTGATATCGCCGCCAGCGCAGAAGTGCCCACCGGCGCCGCGCAACACGATGGCGCGCACGTTCAGATCGCCATGCACGGCAGCCAGCACCGCGCGCAGCTCGCCGACCATGGCCAGGCTCATGGCATTGCGGCAGTCCGGGCGATTCAGGGTGATGTTCAGCACGCCGTCGTCGAGATTGAGCAGCAGGGTTTCGCAATCGGGTAATTCGGGCATCAGGTCTTCCTCGGTGTTTGCCGCTGCGCGCCAGCAAGCTGGCTCCTACAGGTCATGGCATCAGCCCTTCTTCTTGCCCGGCAAAATGCCCATCAGCTTGCAGATAATGCCGAGCATGATTTCGTCGGCACCGCCGCCGATGCTCACCAGGCGCACATCGCGGTAGGCGCGGGAAACCGGGTTGTCCCACATGTAGCCCATGCCGCCCCAGTACTGCAGGCAGCTGTCGGTGACTTCGCGGCCGAGGCGTCCGGCCTTGAGCTTGGCCATGGACGCCAGGTTGGTCACGTCGCGGCCGCGAACGTACTGCTCGGTGGCCTGGTAGACCAGGGCGCGCAGGCACTCGACTTCGGTCTGCAGTTCGGCCATGCGGAAGTGGATGACCTGGTTGTCGATCAGCGCGTTGCCGAAGGTCTTGCGCTCCTTGCAATAGGCGATGGTGGCCTCGATGCAGTGCTCCAGGCCCTTGATCATATTGGCCGCGCCGAACAGGCGTTCTTCCTGGAACTGCAGCATCTGCATCATGAAGCCCGCGCCTTCGTGGCCGATGCGATAGCGCTGCGGCACGCGCACATCGTCGAAGAACACCTGGGCGGTTTCCGAGCTGCGCATGCCGAGTTTGTCCAGGTGCGGGCTGACGCTGATGCCAGGCGTTTTCATCGGCACCATGATCAACGACTTGTTGACGTGGGGCTTGTCGTCCGAGGTATTGGCCAGCAGGCAGATGAAATCGGCGCTTGGCGAGTTGGTGATCCACATCTTGCTGCCGTTGATCACGTAGTCGTCGCCGTCCTTGCGCGCGGTGGTTTTCAGCCCGGCCACATCCGAGCCGGCGCCGACTTCGGAGACGCCGATACAGCCGACCATCTCGCCAGTGATGGCGGGACGGAGGAACTGTTCGCGCAGCTCATCGGAGCCGAAACGGGCCAGGGCCGGGGTACACATATCGGTCTGCACGCCGATTGACATCGGGATGCCGCCGCAGCGAATGCTGCCGAACTCTTCGGCGGCGACTATCGAATAGCTGTAGTCCAGGCCCATGCCGCCGAATTTTTCTGGCTTGGAAATACCGAGCAGGCCCAGGTCGCCGGCTTTCTTGAAAATATCGTGGATCGGGAAGCGGCCTTCCTTTTCCCACTGGTCGACGTGGGGATTGATTTCCCGGTCGACAAAATTGCGCACGGTGCGGCGTAGTTCTTCGTGTTCCTGGGTAAAGATCATCTTCTTATTCTCCTAGGCAAGTCGGTGGCTATGTAGGTTGGGGCGGGGCGCGCAGCCTGAGCCTGCGAAGCCCAACGCTGCGGTGTTCCTGTTGGGCTTCGCTGCGCTCAGCGCCAACCTACGTTCTAGGCGTAGGACGGGTGAAACCCGCCACGGGGCCATTGTTCAGAATCGGGCAACGCCAAAGGTGCTTGATTTAAGCGGTCGCACGGCGGCCTCGGCGCAGATATCCAACAGATAGCCGAGCAGCTTGCGCGTGTCGCGCGGGTCGATCAGGCCGTCGTCCCACAGGCTGGCGGTGCCGTAGAGCGCGGTGGACTGGCTGTCGAGCTTCTGTGCGGTAACGGTTTCCAGCATGTCGAGCATCTTCGGGTCGGCTTCTTTGCCTTCCTTCAGGTGTTTTTCCTCGGTGACGATGCGCAGTACCTTGCCGGCCTGGGCGCCGCCCATAACCGCGGTTTTGCTGTTGGGCCAGGCGAAGATAAAGCGCGGGTCCAGACCGCGGCCGCACATGGCGTAGTTGCCGGCGCCGTAGGAGCCGCCGACGACGATGGTCAGCTTGGGCACTGTGGCGTTGGCCACTGCCTGGATCATCTTCGAACCGTGCTTGATCACGCCGAGCTGTTCCGACTCGGTGCCGACCATAAAGCCAGTGGTGTTATGGAAGAACAGGATCGGCGTGTTGCTCTGCTCGCACAGCTGGATAAATTGCGCTGCCTTGGCCGCGCCTTGCGGGGTGATCGGGCCATTGTTGCCGATAAAGCCGCAGGGCTGGCCTTCGATCTGCAGGTGGCCGCAGACGGTCTTGTTGTCGAACTCGTTCTTGAAATCAAGAAACACCGAGCCGTCGGCGATACGGGCGATGGTTTCGCGTACGTCGTAGGGCTTCTTGGCATCTGCCGGCACTAGGCCCAGTAACTCATCAACTGGATAGAGCGGCTCGCGATAGCTCTTCTGCGGTCGTGCCGGCAGCTGCGCGTTCCACGGCAACATGGCGACGATCTCGCGGGCGATGCGTACGCCATCGGCGTCGTTCTCGGCCAGGTATTCGGCGGTGCCGGCGACTTGAGCGTGCATCTCGGCGCCGCCCAGTTGCTCATCAGTGGCGATCTCGCCGGTGGCGGCTTTAAGCAGCGGCGGGCCGGCGAGGAACATCTTGGCCTTACCGCGCACTACCACCACATAGTCCGACAGCCCCGGCTGATAGGCGCCGCCGGCGGTGCTGGAACCATGTACCACGGTGATCTGCGGCAGACCTATGGCCGACATCCGCGCCTGGTTGGCGAAGCCGCGGGCGCCTTCGACAAAAATCTCCGCCGCGTAATTGAGGTTGGCGCCGCCGCTTTCAGCCAAGGTCACCACCGGCAATTTGTTTTCCATGGCGATCTGCTGCAGGCGCAGGGTTTTCTTCAGGCCTGCGGGGGAGATGGTGCCGCCCTTGATTGCACTGTTGCTGGCGTTGACCAGGCAGCGCACCCCGGCGATATAGCCGATGCCGGAGATAATCCCGCCGCCAGCCTGGCTGCCGTCCTTGTCGTCGTGCAGCTTGTAGCCGGCCAGCGACGACAGCTCGAGAAAGGGCGCGCCGGGGTCGAGCAGCAGGTTCAGGCGTTCGCGCGGCAGTAACTGACCGCGCTTTTCGAACTTGGCCTTGGCCGCATGCGCCTTGTTCAGGCAGTTCTGCTCGATCTCGCGAAAGCTCGCCACCGCGGCCAGCATGGCGGCGCGGTTGAGGGCGAAGTCTTCGCCGTGCACGTCTATATCGGATTGAATAACCGGCATAACCTTACTCCTGATCCTTGAGCACATCGGGCAGGTAGGCGCGATGGAAGCCGTTGTAGGCCAGGCTCTGCCCCGGCTTGGCCTTGAACAGCGGGAAGGCGCGGCTGCCTTGGCTGGCGCCGCCGTCGATGCGTACCGTGTTGCCGCTGATAAAGGCGGCGCCGGGCGACAACAGGAAGACGATGGCTGCGGAGACTTCCGACTCGCTGCCGATGCGTTTCAGTGGCACGTGTTCGCGCAGGGTCGGTATCACCGCCTTGAACGCGCCTTCGTAGGTGTCCATGCCGCTGGAAGCGATCCATCCCGGCGCCACGGCATTGACCCGCACCCCGGCATAGCCCCACTCGACGGCGGCGGTTTTGGTGAAGTTCTCCATGCCCGCACGAGCCGCCCCGGAGTGGCCCATGCCGGGCATGCCGCCCCACATATCGGCGAGCATATTGACGATGCTGCCACCAGTCTTGCTCATGCTCTGGTTGAACACCTCGCGGGCGACCAGAAAACCGCCGACCAGGTTGGTGCGCACCACGGTCTCGAAGCCTTTTTGGTTGATCGAGGCGAGCGGCGAGGGGTACTGGCCGCCGGCGTTGTTGACCAGGTGGTGGATCTGTCCACGCTCCTCGAGCACCGCCTTGACCATGGCCTTGACCGATTCCTCGTCGCGGATATCGCAGACCTGCAGGCTGGCGCTGCCGCCGTCCTCGCGGATTTCCTCGCAGGTGGCCTGGAGCTTTTCCAGCTTGCGCCCGACCAGCACCACATGGGCGCCCAGGGCGGCCAGCTCATGGGCGGTGCAACGGCCGATGCCGCTGCCGCCGCCGGTGACCAGAATGGTCTGGCCGGTAAACAGGTCGGGTTTGAAGATCGAGTCGTAGCTCATGGATGTTGTCCTTCGGCTCTCTTGGGCATCGCCTGTTGCTCTTGTAGGAGCGAGCTTGCTGCGGTCCGGCGTTCCGGCGATGTCTTTGCTGCGTTAATGATCGCCAGCAAGCTGGCTCCTACAGGGTATTTGCCAACGCCTTGGGCACCGGCACCGGGAATTCCAATAATTGCTGGGCGAAGGCCTTGCCCTGCGGGTCGATGCGCAGGCTGGCGACGCCGCCACCGCCCAAGGCGTTTTCCAGCAGGAAATTCAAACTGTGGCTGCCCGGCAGATACCAGCGACTGACCTTGCCGTTCTGCGGGTCGAGGGTGTGCCGCATCCATTCGGCAACGGCCGCTTCGCTGAGCGCGGCGGCAATCCAGGGCAGGTATTCCGGTGCTCTGGCCATAACGCCGATATTGCTGTGGTTGCCCTTGTCGCCGGAGCGGGCCACGGCCAGCTTGATCAGCGGCACCACGGCATCTGCTTGCCCGTCAGCACTGGGGAAGGGCGGGGCGCTTGCGACCTGGCTGGGGTCGAAGGCATCGAGTTGCGGCAGGCTTACCGGGCTGCGCTGGCCGTCCAGTTCCACCTCCAGCGTGCAATGGCTTTTGTCGGCGAGGAAGGAGAACAGGCGGATCACCGGGTAAACCGTCGGGCGGCCGCCGACGATGCCGGTCAGACCCGGCGCCATGCCGGTGGCGGCCTGGGCGATCTCGCGGGAGAACAGGATCAGCGCTTCTTTCTTCGCATGACGCACGGCGATCTTGATCACCACTTCGCGGGTATCCGCGCGCAAGCCATGGGGGCCATAGGTCGCCTCGGCGCCGAGCAGCTCGATATTCACCTCTTTATAAGGCCCCCAGCCGCGTTCGGCGAACAGCTCCTCGGTCTTGCCGATAATCGCCTGGCTGACCCGCTGGGCTTTGCGTACCGCGTCTATTCCTGCCATCAGGCAACTGGCGGTACAACGAAAGCCATCGGGGTAGGTGGCACTGACTTTGTACTGTTCGGTGGGCGGCAGGCCGCGGGCGCCTTTAAGTTCGACGCGGTTATCGCCGACCTGGCGCAGCTCGACTTGAGTGAAATCGCAGACCACATCGGGCAAAAAATAGGCCCGTGGATCGCCGATCTCGTAAAGCATTTGCTCACCGACGGTGAAAGGCGTGACCAACCCGCCGGAACCTTCTGGTTTGCTCACCACAAAGCTGCCGTCGGCGGCGACTTCCACCACCGGGAAGCCGATATGTTCGTAGTCCGGCACGCTTTCCCAGTCGGTGAAATTACCGCCAGTGCACTGCGCACCGCATTCGATGATATGTCCGGCCAGGGCGGCTTGGGCCAAACGGTCGTAATCGCTCCAGGCCCAGTCGAATTCATGCATCAGGGCGGCGCTGACCACTGCGCTGTCGACCACCCGCCCGGTGATCACGATATCCGCGCCCAATCGCAGGGCTTCGACGATTCCCGGCGCGCCCAGGTAGGCATTCACCGAAACGCAGAACGGCGGTAACGCCGCGCCGCTGAACATCTCCACTGCGCCGGCTTTACCCAGCTCGCCGAGCTTGGGCTGCAGATTGTCGCCGTGCAGCACGGCGATCTTCAGTTGCACGCCAGCCTGTTCGCAGGCGGCCGCCAGCGCGGCGGCGCAGGCGCTGGGGTTGACCCCGCCGGCATTGCTGATCACGCGGGTGCCTTTGGCGGCGATGTCCTGCAGCAACGGCGTCAATACCTCGACGAAGTCGGTGGCGTAGCCGGCGTCGGGCTTCTTCATTCTGGCGCCAGCCATGATCGACATGGTCACTTCGGCCAGGTAGTCGAATACCAGGTAATCCAATTCGCAACCCCGTACCAACTGGGCAGCGGCGGTGGAGGTATCGCCCCAGAAGGCGGAGGCGCAGCCAATGCGTACGGTTTTAGTCATGTAAAGGATCTGCGGCACGGGGTAAGATGAATCGAAGGCTACCAAGCAAGCGCTTGGTTGAAAAGCCCTCGAATGAATCTTTCTCGAAGGAGCTGGCCCGAGCGCTTGCTTGGGTGGCTTGCGCAGCATAAATTTCGTCAATAAACCCAAGCACTTGGGCAAGACGGCCGTGTCGGCGATAGCCGCCAAAGTATTCGACTTGATCCGAGCAATAAGAGAAGTTGGAGATTATTAAGCGTGGATGATCAACAAGCCCAGGCAGTGATGCGCGAACTGGTAGCCGGCGGTCAGGTGACCGATCCGGATAGCGCGCGAGGCAAGCTGCTGCAAACTGCCGCGCATCTGTTTCGCAGCAAAGGTTACGAACGCACCACGGTTCGCGATCTGGCCAGTGCGGTGGGGATTCAGTCAGGCAGCATCTTTCATCACTTCAAAAGCAAAGACGAAATTCTCCGTTCGGTGATGGAAGAAACCATCCGCTATAACACTGCTTTGATGCGGGCTTCGTTGGCCGAAGCGACGACTCTGCGCGAGCGGGTGCTGGCGTTGATCCGTTGCGAGTTGCAATCGATCATGGGCGGTACCGGCGAGGCCATGGCCGTGCTGGTGTACGAATGGCGTTCGCTATCCCAGGCCAGCCAGCAATTCATCCTGGAGTTGCGCGACACCTACGAACAGCTCTGGTTGGATGTGTTGAGCGAGGCCAAGGCGGCAGGGTATTTCAATGCCGACCCGTTCATTCTGCGGCGTTTCCTTACCGGCGCTTTGAGCTGGACCAATACCTGGTTTCGCCCCGAAGGCCCGATGAGTTTGGATCAATTGGCCGAACAGGCGCTTTCGTTGGTGCTAAAGGAAGTTTGAAGATAATCGGCTAGTCTCTTATTGTTCGTTACCAATGGCGCGATATGGAACCTTTCGCTCTGTCATCACAGGGAGCCGACAACGGCGCTGTGTTAGTGAAAAGGAGTATCGCTTGCGCGTGCTATTCAACGGCTGGCTGATTGCGCTCGGCCTCTTCCTTGTTTCTTCGCAGGTGTTCGCCGAGCAATTGGTGCGCGTCGGCGTGTATGACTTCCCGCCTTATGTGGTCAAGCCCGAGAGCCCACAGCCCGCAGGTTTGGTCCCGGAATTGTTGACGGCGCTGAATAATCTGCAGCGCCACTACCAGTTCGTCTTGCTCCCGACCTCGGTCACCCGGCGTTACCGCGATCTGCAAAGCAGCAGGTTCGATATGATCCTTTTCGAGTCGCCGCAATGGGGCTGGGAGGATACCGAACATGAGGCGCTGGACCTGCATATCGAAGATGCCGAAGTGTTTGTCGCGCGGGCCGAACCGGGGCGCGGGCAGGAATATTTCGATCAGATCGAAGGCAAGCGCCTGGCCTTGTACACCGGTTACCACTATGGTTTTGCCGGCTTCAATTCGGACCAGCAATATCTGCGCGATGAGTTGGGCGCGGTACTGACCTATTCCCACGACAGCAACCTGACCATGCTTCTGCGCGGCCGTGCGGATATCGCGGTGATAACCCGCTCGTATCTGGAGATTTATCAGGACCGCAACCCCGAGTTGCGTTCGGCGCTGCTGGTCTCGGAGCGCGTCGATCAGGTTTATCAGCACCAGGCGCTGTTTCGTCCGCAGGCACCGCTTAACGGGCAGCGATTCGCCGCGCTGCTGCAGGATCTCAACAAGGACGGCAGCTTGGACGACCTGCTCGGGCGCTACCATGTGCGCGCCACGGCGACAGTTGGCGGCGAATAAAGTTTTCTGTTCGGTCAACTTTTACTGAGTTAGGCTTGTGCTTACATATCGATAGGGATGTTAGATCGTATGCCATTGTTTATGCGCCTTATGTTCCGAGGGGTCGCAATGTCGCTAGCCGGCTTGGCGGCCGGACAGGCAGCGGCCCAGCAAGTGGTGACGGTTGGGGCGGCGTATTTCCCGCCCTATGTGGTCAAGAGCGAACAATCACTGCATCCAGGCTTGTTGCCGCAATTGCTCGATGCCTTGAACCAGTTGCAGGATGACTATCTGTTCATCAACCGCCCCACGGCTATTCCACGGCGTTTCTCCGACTTCAAGGAAGGGCGCAACGATATGGCCTGGTTCGAAAATCCCGCCTGGGGCTGGCAGGGTATCGAGCATGAAGTCGTCGACATGGGCCTCGAGGACTCTGAGGTGTTCGTGGCCCGCAGCGATAGCGAGCGCGATCAGGGCTATTTCGAGCAGTTAACCAACAAGCGCCTGGCCTTGTTCAACGGCTATCACTATGCCTTCGCCGGTTTCAACGCCACGCCCGAGGTGCTGCGCAAGAATTTCAACGCCACCCTGACTTACTCGCATGACAGCAACCTGTTGATGGTGTTGCACAATCGAGTGGATGTCGCCGCAGTGACTCGCTCTTTCATCGATGATTTTCTGCAGCGTCATCAGCAGTATGCAGGGAAGCTGCTGATATCCGATCGGGTCGATCAGAGTTATCGCCACAAGGCGCTGATACGGCCCGGCGCCGCTATCAGCCCCGCCGAGTTCGCCGATATGCTCGAACGACTGCGCGCCAATGGGCAGATGGCGGCGATCTTCGAACCCTTCCATATCACCATCACTGCAGGCGCAACGGATAGCTCAGTAACAGCAGATGCAACACATTGACCGCCAGGTGCAAGGCGATCGCCAGACTCAGCCGACCGCTGTAGTGAAATAACAGGCCGTAACCCAGACCCGCAACACCCGCTACCAAGGCGAAGAGGGGGCTGAAGGGGATATGGGCGGCGCCGAACAACAGCGCCGTCAGCAATATTCCCGGGTAAACCCCGAGCCAGGCGATCAGCCGCGTTTGCAGCAGGCCGCGAAACAACAGTTCCTCGGCCAATACCGCGACTCCCAGATTGACCGCCAACCATAACCACAGGCCGTCCGGCCATTTCGGTTGCCAATCCACCACATCTATCGCCAGTGCCAGCAGCGGCACAGCGATCAAGGTAGTCAGGGCCGCTGCGCCGGCTAGCAGGGGGCGTCGGTCGGCTGCATGGGCTTGCCCCAGCCACCAGGCCAGCAGTGTCAGACCAACCAGCAACTTGTCCCAGGACAGGCGCAGGGCATAAGGCGCGGCATCGCTGCTGATCTGTCGCGCGGGCCATAGCGGCCAAGGGCTGAACCCCGGCAGCAGATGGGCGGCAAAGGCGATGCCGGCCAGCAATACCAAAACGCACCAGAGCGCACGGGGTAGATAAGGCGGGGCGAACAGCACCAGAACGATAAAGCCAGCGCCGATCAGCAGCCCCAGCGGTTGAATAAAGCCCAGGGCAAAACCCGCCGCCAAGCCCAGGGCCGGCAGCAACAAACGTAAATGCAGCGACATGCGACCTCCTTGTGGGGGTGCGCAGTCTAGCAGGCGTTGGTTGGGTGGGTTTGGCTGTAGCTGCTGGCTGACGCCCGGATGAAATCCGGGGGAGCGATATCGACCGCACCAGTCTTTCCCGGATTGCATTCTGGCTCCAGGACTGCGGGCCGTGGGAGGGGCTTTAGCCGAGATGGCCACCGTTGAAAACTCGCCGCGTTCCGGCTTGTCCACCATCTGGGCCACCAGCGGTGGACAAGGCTTAGCCATCGCCACCCCGCAAAATTTTGCGGATATGCCTGAACCATTCAGGGTCGATAGAAATAACGCGCGAGCAAATCCGGATCGTCGAAGTGGGCGCGGCCGACAAAGGCTGTGGCATGGCGACCCCATTGGCGCATGGCGCCCGGCGAGCGTACGCCCGAGGGCCAGAGTAGCCAGCGTTCCAGGCGTTCGCTGCCGGCAACCAGGCCATCGCGCCCATACAGACTGCGCGAGCCTTGTGGATGGGGGAGATGGCGCAATCGATCCAGCGGTTGCTGCGAGTAGAGCATCGAGGGATAAGCGGAGCGCCGTCCGTCCACCCAGCGCAGGCTGTGCGTGCCACTACTCAGCCATAAGGTCGCGGCAGTTTCGCCGTCTATGTCCAGGCGCCGTGCCAGACGTGCTTCCTGACCCGCGGGTTGGCGAAACACCAAGGGCGACTCGGCCGGCAGATAGAAGCTGTGCCAGCAGCCGCAGGGGTGGATGGCGTCATAGAGCAGGGCGTGGCCCTGTTGGTCGAGGGTTACCCGCCAGATCAAACCGTCCAGCTCGCCGCCGAATATATCCAGGGCGTGCGGCTTCGGGCGCTCGCTGAACCAGAACTGGTAGATCAACTGCAGGTGCCAGCGTCCGTCGATCTGCGCCCAACTGCTGTGCTGATAGAGTTGTGGCTGGGTTGGCGCAAAACTGCGCTGGCCCTGGTTATCGAAGCGCGGTTGGCCGATTCGGTCGGCTTGGCTGTCTTGCTCGACGCGCAGCAAGGGCGCGTGACGGCTCAGCAGCGCTGCCTGCTGCTGCGCATCGGCTTGGGGCAAACCCAGGGCGTCGGAGGTCAATGGTGCAATGGCGACCTCATCGCGGGGCAACGGCTGGTAACTCAGCCATTGCGGCGTATCGCTGGGCGCCTGGTAGTGCGCGGCATCTGTCTGCCAGGCGGCGATACCGCGCTTATAAAAAGGTTTGAACAGCGGATAGAGACCCAGGGTGCGCGCCCAGGGCGAATAGTCATCGGCCACCTGACTGGCGCCGCGTAGTTGCTCGAAGGCTTCGGAGTCGTCCAGCAGGCGTTGTTGCTGTTGGCCTCGACAGCCAGCCAACTGCGCCTGGACAGGCGCCGTACGCCAACGCGCGCGCAGTTCGGCTGGCAGATTGGCCAGTTCTATCGCACTGGCCTGCTGATCGTTGTCAGCCAGGCGTTGCAGCCAAAGCTGGCGCTGTTCTGGCGTGCGCGCATCAGGCGCGAGGGATGCATTGAGCCGGCTGCTGCGCAGGCCAAAGAAGCCTTCGATAATGCGGTACTGGGCGTCGCGGCTGGCAGCGCTGACGTTGTTCCAGTCATGAAACAGTGCCGCGCAATCCTCGTGGGGTTCAATGACTGGTTGCTGCGTGCAAGCCGTCAGCGACGCCAGCAACAATAGGCTAAGGCTCGCGCGCATCCTTGGCATCCTGCTCGGCATTGCGTTGCTTGATGCGTTGCAGTTGCTCGTCGCTCAAAGGCAGCTTCTTTGCCGTGTCGCGTAGCAGCAGCAAGCCGCCGAGGATGGAGCCAAGCGCCAGGATCATGATCAGCCAGGCATACCAGGGCATGGTCGACTCCTTGAAGATTTAGATGGAACTTCACCTTAACGCGCCTGGCAGGTCTTGTCAGTTAGCCAGGGTGCTAAGGCGCTGTGTGTAACCGGCATTCCTCGCGCGATAGGCGCGAAGGTCGATCCTATGGCTGCTGTGATGGCTGTCACACAATGGCAATCTGCCGCTGCTTGAATGGTGGCTTTCCAACCGCAGGGAGTTTGCCAATGTCCACCGCCAGCGCTCTAGCGCGCATGCTCAAACCGGTCACGCCGCTGGCGCCGGGCATGAGCATCGCGGATGTCGCGGATCGTTTGCTGACCCCGGAGCACAAAGCCTTTCTGTCCCTGCCCATCGTCGATGCCGCCGGCCTGCCGCTGGGCCTGGTCAGCCGCAGCACTTTGCAGGACATCTTTATGCAGCGTTTCGGTCGCGACCTGCGCGGACGCAGCCCGGTGCAGGAGGTGATGAACCCGGCGCCGCTGATCGTCAGCCTGGATACCAGCCTGGAGGACGCGGCCAAACAGATCACCGGACAGTTGCAATACCCGATTACCGAGGACTTTATTCTGGTCGACGCTCAGGGCCTGTACCGTGGCCTGGGCACGGTGCTCGACCTGCTCAAGGCCATGGAGGTGCGCATCGCCCAGCGCAACCTGGTATTGCGCAAGGCTCTGGTGGATCTGAAAGAGTCGCAGACCCAGTTGGTGCAGTCGGAGAAGATGGCCTCGCTCGGGCAGATGGTCGCGGGGGTCGCCCACGAACTGAACACGCCTCTGGGCTATGTGACAAACAACGTGCAGTTGTTACGTGAGCTGAGCACGCCGCTGTTCGAATTGGCCGAAGCCCAGGCCGCGCTGGCCGATTGTCTGACCGATCCGGATTGCGCCGAGGCGCATCTGGCCATGGCCCTGGATAATGCCGCTCGAGCGCGGGAAAGCGCCGCCCCCGAGTTGCTGGTCGAAGACCTGACCCAGCTGTTCGGCGATACCCTCTATGGCCTGGAGCAGATCGCCGAACTGGTGGTCGGGCTCAAGGATTTCGCCCGGTTGGATCGGGTTATGAGCGAGGAGGTGGATGTCAACGACTGCATCCGCAGCGCCCTGGTGATCGCGCGAAACAACCTCAAGGAAAAAGCCGAAATCGTGCTGCAATTGAGCGAATTGCCGCGCATTCCCTGCGCGCCTTCGCAAATCAATCAGGTGCTGCTCAACCTGTTGAACAACGCTGCCCAGGCCATCGAAGGCTTCGGCCGGATAGTGCTGAAAACCTGGGCCGAGGACAGCGCGGTATTTATTTCGCTGCAGGATTCCGGGCGCGGTATGCCGGCCGATGTGGTGGCGCGGATCTTCGATCCGTTCTTCACCACCAAACCGGTCGGCCAGGGCACCGGCTTGGGCCTGTCGATCAGCTACAAGATCATCCAGGATCACGGCGGGCAGATTCGCGTCGCCTCGGAGCCAGGGCGCGGTACGCGTTTTCTGATCCGTCTACCCCGTCCTCAGGCGCCGGCATTGGCCTGCGCATTACAACGGAGCGCCTGATATGACCGCTGCTATCCGCATCCTGTTTGTCGACGATGAAGAACGCATTCTGCGCAGCCTGGCCATGCAGTTTCGCCGCCAGTACGAAGTGCTTACCGAGAGCGATCCGCTCCGCGCCCTGGAACGCCTGAAAAGCGAGACGGTGCATATCATCGTCAGTGACCAGCGCATGCCGCAGATGAGCGGCGCCGAACTGCTCGCCCAGGCCCGCGAAATCGCCCCCGATACCCTGCGCATTCTGCTCACCGGCTACTCCGACCTGGACGCCGCAGTGGCGGCTTTGAACGATGGCGGCATCTTCCGCTACCTGACCAAACCCTGGGATCAGCAGGAAATGGTCTTTACCTTGCGCCAGGCCGCGGAAATCGCCGCGCGCCAGGTGCAAGCGCCAGCGCTGGAGGCACCTTTACAGCAAAGAGCGCCGCTCAATGTGCTGCTGCTGGACAACGACGCGGCGACCCTCGAGGTAGTGGCCGAGTTCTGCGTCGGCGGCGGCCATCGCCTGCTGCGCGCGGGCTCGTTGAGCGAAGCGGTGGCGGTGTTGAATAACCATGCAGTGGACATGCTGATCAGCGACCTGCTACTGGCTGGCGAAGACACCGCGCCCCTGCTGAAAAGCCTGGCCCAGGCCCACCCGCGCTTGCTCAGCCTGGTTGTTACGCCGTTTTGCGATACCCAGGCGCTGCTCAAATTGATCAACGAGGCGCAAATCTTCCGCTACCTGCCCAAGCCGATTCGCCGCGGTCTGTTCGACAAAGGCCTGCTGGCTGCCGCCGAGCAAGCCTATGTCTGGCGCGCGCAACCGGCACGGGTGGTCTCCCGCTTGGCCCAGGCGCCCCGCGAAGCGCGCGAGCAGGAGAAGGTGGGGAGTTGGTTGGGGATGCTGGGGCGCTTGCGCGAGCGTCTATCGGCATAAGGATGTAAGCCTTTCACCGCTGGTTTCATTAGGTTGCTGCCGCGGTTGTTGGCAGTTCTCTACTGCTCTTAACTCCGTGATGATTTCGATCACGATATGGCCGCATGGCTGTAGCTCGGGCTGCTAGGCTCGATGAAGATCGAAAACTAATAAGGAGCAGGGTTGAGCATGCAGTCCCTATTGGCAAGGCTATGTCTGGGGAGCCGAATCGCGAAGTGGTGGTTGTCTCTGGTGTGTTGCTCGATAAGCCTGCTTGGCGGTGGGACGGCCGCCCTCGCCGAGGAAATCCATCTGGTAACCGGCGAATTCGCCCCCTATAGCGGAGAGCATCTGCCCAACGGCGGGATGCTGACGGATCTGGTGGCAGGCATCTTCTACCAACTTGGCTACGCGGTCAGTGTCACCTACCTGCCCTGGAAACGCGGCTACCAGCAAACCCTTTCAGGCAAGTTCACCGCTACCTTTCCGTACAGTTTCAGCACCGAACGGGCGGAGCAGATACTCTATTCGGCGCCGCTGCGCAGCGATTCCGTGCATCTGTTCGTGCATGTCGAGGCGAAGCTTGAATACGCCCAACTGGCGGACCTGCGTGGCGCGCGGCTGTGCACCGCCTTGGGCTATAACCTGTTTCCGCAAATCGAGGAGGCGCTCAACCAACGGCTGGTCGAGCTGATTACCGTGCGCGAGATGGACAGCTGCGTGCGCATGATGGAAAACCGCCGTGCCGACGGAATTTTCCTCAGCGAACAGGCCGGCTGGAACCTGATCGAGACGGTCGCCGGCAGCAGAGGTAATTATCGGATGCTGGAAAAGCCCATCCATGAAGTGCATGAGTACCTGCTGATCGCCAAGGATTACCCCGGCGGTGCCGAAATACTTAAACGCTTCAATCAGGAGTTGGCGCGCCGGGTAGCCAATGGTGATTATCAGCGCCTGGCCGCCCGGCACGGTCTGCACGCCAACCCTTGAGGCTATGCTGCTCAGGCGGACCCGTATTCGACAGGCCCGCCGTTATGCGTCCTAGCGACGCACCTGCTTCAACGTCTCGGCGATCAGAAAGGCCAGTTCCAGGGACTGATCGGCGTTCATCCGCGGGTCGCAGTGGGTGTGGTAGCGATCCGACAGGCCATCCTCGGTGATCGGCCGCGAACCGCCGATGCATTCGGTGACGTTCTGCCCGGTCATTTCGATATGGATGCCGCCGGCGTAACTGCCCTCGGCCTGATGCACAGCGAAGAACTGCTTGACCTCGGCCAGGATGCTGGCGAAATCGCGGGTCTTGTAGCCGCTGCTGGCCTTGATGGTGTTGCCGTGCATCGGGTCGGAACTCCACAATACCTGACGACCTTCGCGTTGCACCGTCTGCACCAGGCGCGGCAGGCCGGCTTCGACCTTGTCCGCGCCCATGCGCACGATCAGGTTGAGGCGACCGGGGTCGTTGTCCGGATTGAGGATGTCGATCAGGCGGATCAACTCTTCGTCGCTCATGCTCGGGCCGACCTTGACCCCGATCGGGTTGCCGACGCCCCGCAGAAATTCGACATGGGCGCCGTCGAGCTGACGGGTGCGGTCGCCGATCCACAGCATATGCGCCGAGCAGGCGTAGTCGCCGCCGGTGAGGCTGTCGCGACGGACAAAGGCTTGTTCGTAGTTGAGCAGCAGCGCCTCATGGGCGGTGAAGAAGCTGGTTTCGCGCAGTTGCGGCGAGGTGTCCATGCCGCAGGCGCGCATAAAGGCCAGGGTTTCGTCGATGCGGTCGGCCAGGTGGCTGTACTTCTCGGCCAGCGCCGAGTTGGCGATGAAGTCGAGGTTCCACTGGTGTACTTGATGCAGATCGGCGAAACCGCCCTGGGCGAAGGCGCGCAACAGATTCAGCGAGGCGGTGGATTGGTGATAGGCCTGCAGCAGGCGCTCCGGGTCCGGCACGCGGCTCTTCGCATCGAAGCCGATGCCGTTGACGATATCGCCGCGGTAGGCCGGCAGAGTTGTATCGCCGATGGTCTCGTCGTTGGCCGAGCGCGGCTTAGCGAACTGGCCGGCCATGCGCCCGACTTTCACCACCGGGCAGCCGGCGGCGAAGGTCATGACGATGGCCATCTGCAGCAGCACCTTGAAGGTGTCGCGGATTTTCGCCGCACTGAACTCGGCGAAGCTCTCGGCGCAGTCGCCGCCCTGCAGCAGAAAAGCCCGGCCCTGGGTCACCTCGGCGAACTGGCGGCGCAGTTCGCGGGCTTCGCCGGCGAACACCAGCGGCGGATAACCGGCCAGGGTCTGCTCGACCGTGGCCAGATGGGCGGCGTCCGGGTACTGCGGTTGTTGCTGGATCGGCTTGGTTCTCCAGCTTTCAGGGCTCCAGGGTTGCGACATTACGGCTCTCGGCTTAAGTCAATTCAGGCGGATGGGCATGGTAACCGATAAGCCCGGCGCTTCAAGCCGATAGCCTCGATAGCCGTGCTATATCAGCGGTAGATGAGCGTTTTCGCCAAATAGCGCGTGACCCGGCTGGGCCGGGTCAATGACAATTGGCGCCTTTCCCGAGCGACGAGGTTCGGGAACACATGGTGGAGAATGGGATGCCAGGTTTACCGCCGGTGGATCAGATGCCGGAGCCGGTGCTGATCGCCGAAGTGCACGATGACTTCGGTGTGATTCAAGTGATCGAGATGGGGGCTTACCGCTTTCTCGAGTTCGGCGAGTCGATCGAACAGAGCTGCGTATTCATGGCCGATCCGAGTTGGCTGGAATACGACTACACCCGGGCCATGCTGCTAGGCGCGCTGTGCCATGAAGCGCCGGAAAGCGCACTGTTTCTTGGCCTGGGTGCCGGCAACCTGACTCAGGCCTGCCTGAAATTCCTGCCCCTGGACGATGTCGAGGTCATCGAGCTGCGCGCCGATGTACCGCGCCTGGCCATGCAGCACATGGGCCTGGCCGACGATCCGCGCTTGACCATCCGTATCGGCGACGCCCTGGAGCTGCTGGCCAGCGCCGAAAAAACCGACCTGCTGTTCGTCGATCTCTATACCGACCACGGTCCTGCGGCCGGTCATCTGGCTTGGAAGTTTCTCGAGGACTGCCAGAAGCAACTCAACCCTGGTGGCTGGCTGATTATCAACCAATGGGCCGGCAACGACGGCAAGCCGTTGGGCGCCCCGTTATTACGTGGGCTTTACCATCGGCATTACTGGGAGTGCCCGGTGAAGGAGGGCAATGTGGTGCTGCTGGTGCCTGCCGACCTCGAACAGCAGCTCGACTTTGACGAACTGCGCCGCCGCGATGCTTTGCTGGCCCCGCAATTCGGTTATTCGCTGGAGTCACTGATCAAGGCGGTGCGGCCGGCGAGCTGAGCAGATCGCTGAATGGACAGTCTCGTAGCCTGGATGAAATTCGGGGAGCGGTGTTAGCCGCGCCATCTTTCCCGGGATTGCATCCGGGCTACCAAAGCAAGCCGCCTGCGTTTGCAACTCTTGGGCTTAGCGCCCTTTGAAATCCCCCGGTCGACGCTCGAGCATGGCGCGCACGCCTTCCTGGGCGTCTTCGCTGGCCATCAGGCGTACGACGGTCGGGTGCAGCTGGGCGGCGGCCGCGACTGCGCCTTGTTCGACCGCCTGGCGCGCGGACGCCAGGGTCGCCTGCACGCCCAGCGGCGCCTGGGCGGCGACCCGTTCGGCCAACCAGATCGCCCTGGGCATCAACTCTTCGCTGGCCACTACTTCCTGGACCAGGCCGAGGCGGTAGGCTTCGTGGGCGTCGAACTCGTCGCCGGTCAGCAGCCAACGCATGGCATTGCCCCAGCCGGCGTTCTGGTGCATGCGCAGGGTCGCGCCGCCGAACGGGAAAATACCGCGCTGAACTTCCATCTGCGCAAAGCGGGTATTGCTGGCGCACAGGTTGATGTCCGAGGCGAGCATCAGTTCGATGCCGATGGTGAAGCAGTAGCCCTGGGCGGCGACCACCACCGGCTTGCTCACCCGTGGCCCACCGAATACCCCCCAAGGGTCGCAACCGCCTTCGGGAATGGTCCAGCCGGCGGCAAATTGCGCGGCGACGTTGGCCAGGTCCAGCCCGGCGGTGAAGTGCTCGCCATGGGCGAAGACCAGAGCCACCCGCGCTTGCTCGTCACGCTCGAACTCGCCATAAGCCAGGCAGAACGCGTTGAGCAAATTCATATCGAAGGCGTTACGTTTGGTCACACGGTCAAGCCCGATAAGCATGATGTGGCCGCGTTTTTCACAGCTCACTCGAGCGTCGCTGCTTGGGGTCATGGCAGAAATCCTTAGGCGAAAGAAAACAGCACGTGAACCGGTATAGCGGGTTGCTCAGGGCTTGTCCAAGGCGCTGAACGGATGCGTTCGACTGGCCGACAATTGACCGTTTGGCGGTGCCAAGAGTTTATTGTGGGAATAACCGACACATTAATCAGCTTTTCCGGTATAGTGCGCGCCGGTCAATTCATGGCCACGTTCAGGAAGCGCAACTCGCCCGGAGGCTAACTTCGGCAGCTAGTCCGCTCAGCGGACTAACCTTAACGATTCATTTATCAATACGTTTTCGCAAATCCCCGCCGACAGAGCTGCCAGGGTGACTTTAGGGTCTTACACGGCATGCGCAGCTTTGGAACATGGGTCTTTGCGGATGCACTAGAGGCAGACCCATGACCCAAGTAATCGGCGGCTTCGCCGCACTCGAACTTCACCCGAATATTCTCGCCGCGGTTATCGCCACCGGCTACGAAGAGCCTTCGGCGATCCAGATCCAGTCGATCCCGGTGATCCTCGCCGGTCACGACATGATCGGCCAGGCGCAGACCGGCACCGGTAAAACCGCTGCTTTCGCCCTGCCAATCCTCAGCCGCATCGACCCGGCCAAGCGTCAGCCGCAAGCGCTGATCCTGGCGCCGACCCGCGAGCTGGCCCTGCAGGTTGCCACCGCTTTCGAAACCTACGCCAAGCAGATGCCGGGCGTCAGCGTGATCGCAGTCTACGGCGGCGCGCCCATGGGCCCGCAGCTGAAAGCCATCCGCAATGGCGCGCAGATCGTCGTCGCCACCCCGGGTCGTCTGGTCGACCACCTGCGTCGCGACGAGAAAGTGCTCTCCACTATCCAGCACCTGGTGCTCGACGAAGCGGACGAAATGCTCAAGCTGGGCTTTATGGATGACCTGGAGCTGATCTTCAAGGCCATGCCGGAAAGCCGCCAGACCGTATTGTTCTCGGCCACCTTGCCGCATTCGATCCGCGCCATTGCCGAAAAGCACCTGCGCGACCCCAAGCACGTCAAGATCGAAACCAAGACCCAGACCGTGACCGCCATCGAGCAGGCTCACCTGCTGGTGCACGCTGATCAGAAGCACGCCGCCGTATTGCGCCTGCTGGAAGTCGAAGAGTTCGACGCGTTGATCGCCTTCGTACGTACCAAACAAGCCACTCTGGATCTGGCCTCCGCGCTGGAAGCCAAGGGCTACAAAGTTGCACCGCTGAATGGCGACATTGCCCAGAACCAGCGTGAGCGCGTGATCGAGTCGCTCAAGGACGGCCGCCTGGACATCGTGGTCGCCACCGACGTCGCCGCCCGTGGCCTCGACGTACCGCGCATCACCCACGTAATGAACGTGGACATGCCCTACGATCCGGAATCCTACGTGCACCGTATCGGTCGTACCGGCCGCGCCGGTCGTACCGGTCGCGCACTGTTGCTGGTGACCCCGCGTGAGCGCCGCATGCTGCAGGTGATCGAGCGCGTTACCGGGCAAAAAGTCAGCGAGATCAAGCTGCCCGACGCCCAGCAGGTACTTGATGCCCGCATCAAGAAACTTACCGCCAGCCTGGCACCGCTGGTGGCTGACGCCGAAGCAAGCCATGGCGAGCTGCTCGACCGTCTGACCACTGAAATTGGTTGCACCCCGCGCGCCTTGGCCGCGGCACTGCTGCGCAAGGCTACCAATGGTCAGGCCCTGACCCTCGAAGAGCTGCAGCGCGAGCAACCGCTGGTGCCGAGCAGCGCACCGCGTGAGCGTAGCGAGCGTTCGGGTTCGGATCGTTCCGAGCGCAGCGACAGCCGCGAGCGTCGCGCACCGATTCCATTGGCCGAAGGCCGCGCCCGTTGCCGCACCGCCCTTGGCGCGCGTGACGGTATCGCCGCGAAGAACCTGCTGGGCGCCATCCTCAACGAGGGCGGCCTGGTTCGCGAAGCCATCGGCCGCATCCAGGTGCGCGAGAGCTTCAGCCTGGTCGAGCTGCCGGAAGACGGTCTGGAGCGCCTACTGAGCAAGCTGAAAGATACCCGCGTCGGTGGTAAGCCGCTGAAGCTGCGCCGTTATCGCGAAGATTGATGCCTGACGGCTCAAGCTAGCGCAGCGCTGATCGAAAGCCCCGCATTGTCATGATGCGGGGCTTTTTTCTGCGTGCCGTTCGCGGCGGGCGGGGGTAATGCGCGACGCTGACGAAATGAGCGCGCCCTCTGTATGCTATGAGCTAGGGTGAACTTATGGGCGATTGTTTGCTGCGCATGCGCCAGTCGCCATCGCGGAGGGTTTCACATGGCTACTGCTACACCTTCTCTGACCTTGGAGTTGTTGCTCGGATTCAGTCCATTCGACTTTCTCAGCCCGCAATACCGCCAGCAAATACTCGAAAGCCTGCAGTACGTGCAGCGCAAAGCCGGCACCCCGCTGTTCAAGCGCGGCGAAAAGTCCGCAACGCTGTACTACCTGTTGCAAGGCAAAGTCGGGGTGGGTGAGGAGGGGCACGCTGGCCGTTGGTGGCGGGCAGTCCGCAGGCCTGGATTGCCC